>CAZUJO010000315.1:0-4839 GCA_964619995.1 uncultured Leptospiraceae bacterium | reverse complement strand
CTTCCGGTGTCTTCAACATCACCCCGTCGGCAGCGCAAGCAGCGCGATTTCAGGCAGAGCCGCAATCCCCGAGAGTTCGCCGTACAGATTTGCGGTGCTGTTGATCACCTGCTGGATCGTCTGGGCGCGCTTCGCCCACTGCTGCTGCATAGAGCGCTGCTCGGTCTCAAGCTGTGACTG
This sequence comes from uncultured Leptospiraceae bacterium, assembly GCA_964619995.1. GTDB lineage: Bacteria > Spirochaetota > Leptospiria > Leptospirales > Leptonemataceae > JAEUSB01. Next base: position 4,659 of record CAZUJO010000315.1, on the reverse strand, counting down.
CATCGAAACGAACCCTTCAAGAATCGCTGTCAGACGCTGACGAAATACCGGTCCGGCAACGTACTGGAATACCTGCTCACGCGTGGAATCACCCGCAAGGGATTTGGATTCTACATTTTTGATCTCAATGAGCTGGTTTCGCATGAGCGTGGCGAACGGAATCAGGACAGCGGGACTGATTACCCAGATGCCGTCGATCACCGTTGCATGAGCGACATCCTTCGGCATTGCTTCCGTAACGATGACGCCCAGGTGAGCCTTTGCGGCGAGCACATCGCCCTTCAGCTTACCAATCCACTCATTTGAAAAATTGTTCGTCCGTTTCGATTCAAAGAGCATTTTGCCGCAAATCTGACCGCGGGCATTCCGCACAACCTGTTCGATGTCCGCCCCGTTCTTGCCGGACTTCACGCGGCTGACCGTATCGGCCGGAAAAGATTCGGCCAGCTTCTGAGCAAGGTCCTCTTCCTGCGCATCTCCCTGGCGCTTCTGGCTCTGCGCGGTCACGTCCGATTTACGCTTCAACTCCTCGATCTGCTTCTGCATATCGGCGAGAAGTTTGTCTTTTTCTGCAAGCTTCAGGCGGTTCTCCTCGGCAGCAGCCGCAGACGCCTGTTCGAGCAGCTTCTGTTTTTCCTGCTGAATCCGGCGCTCGACTTCGAGTTTCAATTCCGCCTGGGCTTCCTCAAGCTCACGCTCCTTCTTGCGGAGGGCGAGCTGCTCCTTGCGCAGTTTCTCGTTCGTCTTCTCTTTCTCTTCGAGCGATTCTCGAAGATCTGCCATTTCGGTAGCCGCGGCCTCTCTGGCCTTTTTCTCCAGCTTCGCCTGATGCGCGGCGAGCCAGGCCTTCCTTTCATTTTCGAATTCCTGGCGGATCGCGGATTCGATGCTTTCGCGCATGGACTCGGACAGAGAATGCCCGCATTGCGGACAAACAAGGACGTCGGTAAGTTTGCGTTTTGTACCCATGCCCGATATCTTAACCGGCGGGTGTGACATGTTTTCCGACTTACCGGAATGCTGAGTGAATGCGCCGCGCTGAGTTCCCACGGCTCAAAAGTTTATGACACGCAGGCGAGGAGTGTCAAGAGTTTAACGGGAAGACGGAAATACTCTAGAATATTTAGCGTACGCTTTTCAGAAGGCACGCCTTTCATCTTTTTTTCATCGCAAAACAAGATTCCGGAATAATTTTGCTGACAGCGTCACCGTACTGTGCTACAATTCATCCATCATGAGAAGCGGAGGCATACTATAATAAGACAACAATAACCTGGCATTCCGCTTCAGGAGGTGACTTATGAAAACTCTTACGGAAGCAGAAATCCAGGAAGCGTTCGCAGAAGCAGAACGTCAGACAAACACGTTTAACGCATCACCTGCCGGCCGATTCCTGGCCGCATGCCGCAGCGGCAGACTTCTCGAAGCACAGTTCCTGTCTCAAACAATCGATCCCCTGGCGAGACACGGCAGCCAGACGGGGTTCATGTGCGCTCTCGAAGGCGGTCACCTCGCCATTTTGCAGTGGCTGATCGATCTCGGAGCTCCGGAAACTGCCGAAGATCTCTTTCTGCTTGCGGCCCGGACCTGCGACGTTCCAGAGATCCTCGCTTTTCTATTTGAGAGCGGATACGATCCCGTCGCGAAGGACGAGCACGGCTGGACTGCTCTTCACCATGCAGTCCGGCAGGATCGCGCCAATACTGTGCGCTGGCTCATTGAAAAGGCGAAAGTCGATCCGGCGTCCGCGGGAGGGCTGCCCCTCATTTTCCTCGCAGTGGCTGGCTGCAGCAGAGGACCAACAGAGACCCTTCAGTATCTTGTTTCTCTCGGTACCGTGGATCTGGATGCCGTCGCGCGGCGCGGCATCACCGCCCTGCACCAGGCCTGCGTATTCGGTTTCCCCGAAGCGGTGGACCTTCTTCTCCGCAACGGAGCTGCCGTAGACCGGCCGGACCACTACGGAGTCACCGCCCTTATGAGAACGGCAAAGTGCAAGGCCGCTCAGAACGATCACCTTCTGCATCAGTCTGGCGGATTTGTCCTGGCGCAGCCGGCCAGATATCCCGAAGTCGTAAACATTCTCCTCGAACACGGCGCAGATCCGTCGCGAACCGACCAGTTTTGCGATACGGCTGTCGAATACGCCATCGAAGGCGGGAACCATTCACTCGCAGAGCGCCTGATCAGAGGAAGCGGACAGAAAGGGACTTTTAGTGATCGTTTGGTCAAATACGAAAAAGTCCAGGTCGCCGGTCTTGATGTGATCATCGTCCGGTTTTACGACAGCGATCGATTCATCCGATCGCTCATTCGCCCGGTGAAATATCGTGAATCCGCTGTGTTTTCGAGGCGTTTGTTCGAGCTCGACCATCTGCTCGCATGGCATGCGGAGCGGAATGAAGATCCGCCGCAGGATACCTCGGTTGCCTACAATTTGCCCTCAGAAGATCTGCATGCTTTCAGGCAGGCCTTCGGGGCGTCTATTTCGGCAGAGGAGCGTGCGCTCATGGACGAACTTCCTCCAGGAAAGTTCTACCTGATCGCCGTCAACATGAGGCTATGCACCGACGGCTTCTTCGCCCGCGCAATCGCGCACACCCTCACCTTTCCTCTATTTGAATGCGATCCCGCATTCCGGACCCTTTCCAGACTGGCCTGGGCATCCCTGCCCGAGGAGGAGCAGGAGTCGATCCGCGCCCATTTCGAAGCGTCGGACATGCTTGAGTCGCTGTTTGAAGAGGAGTTCGCCGCCGGCGCATGCGACGGTAAGTTTCCGGATCTCGATCTCCCCATAACGGACGGAATCACAACTCTAAAGGAATATTACGATCGAGCCGTCGGACCAGTGCTCGAATCTTACTTGAACGGAGGCCGCTCTTGACGCACAGGAAGGCGGACCTGCGTCAGGCCGTGCGGCACGATAGAGTCGACCTGGTTCGCAGGCTGATCCACGAGGAAGGCCGCCCTCTCATCGAAGCGGATTGCTCGCTTATGGCGCTTGCCGTGATGGCGAGACCGGACGCCGTGCCAGATGCCCTGCGTTATCTGGTCAGTCTCGGCCTCGATGTAAACGAGCCCGATGAATGGGGGCAACCGCCGCTCGGCCGGGCCTGCGAATGCGGATACATTCCGACAATGCAGTTTCTCCTGGAATCTGGCGCGGACGCGCGCTATCGCAACGGGGTCGGAGCGACTTATCCCATGCTCGCTGCATGGGAGAAACAGACGGCCGGCGAAACAACAGAGGATCGCCTCGGATTTCCGACCCCGGTGATGAGTCACCGGTATCCAGAAATCATCCGCACATTGTTCGCCGGAGGATCGGATCTGAACGCGCGAAATCGGTTCGGCGATGATGTGGTCGACTACGCGCTCATGGGCGGCAATCGAGAGCTTGCGGCCGACCTGCTGCGTATGCAGGGATGCCCGGATCACCTTGAAGATCGATTCTGCCGCATGCGCACAGTCGATTTTCGCTGGGGGCGTGTCGTTGTTGCGCGGTTTCTCGACGGTCAACATTTCGCAGACTGCCTGCTCCGGCCTTCTGAGTTTACGGAGAGCAATAAATTCTGCGGCACCATCATAAACGTCGACGAATACAATGCCTGGTTCGAAGCGAAAAAGGCGGGCGTTTCCTATGTGGAAGGCATCGGCGGCATCAACCTTTCCTCAAACGCGCTCCATGCCTTTCGCAGACACTATGCCTCCGCGATGTCAAAAGCCGAGGCCGATTTCCAGTCGCGCCTGCCGTCAGGCGATTTCTTCCTCGTCGCACTGAACGGAGCCGCAGTCCGGACGGGAACCCTTGAGAGCGCATTCGAACACGAACTATCGCACGCGCTTTTTCACTTTGACGCGGAATACCGCAGACTTGCGCAGAGGGCCTGGTCGGTTCTGAGCGATGGTGAGCGGGCGGAATGGTCGGAGTTTTTCGAGTACTGTGACTATGCGCAGGCAGTGCATGTCGATGAATTTGCCGCGTACGTCGTGGATGACGTTCCGCCGGATATTGATTTCGCGGAAACGGAAGAGACTGAGGCGATCCGCAAGTATTTCCGGGAGAGGACGGCGGATGCGTCTCGCATTCTTCGCGCTCAACCTTACTCCAATCACAAGAGACCTTTTATGCGGAACAAAGATTTCCGGCATTCGGCCCGCGCGTCTGGTATAATTAGAGAATGCTGATTACACGAAGACGAAACTCTATGAAACGTCAGGTAGCCTTTGATTTCTCGCGCGACCATCTGGAAATGCTTTCGCGGTATGTAGGTTTTTTCCGCGCGTCTGAGCCCTACATGGAGCTCCTCTTGTTTCCAACCACGCGTTCGGAACGCAAAATGCTCGCGGAGCGTCTCCCGAAAATCCTCGGTCAGAAATCCGGACTCGATCAGTTTGTGGAAGACGGACATTTCTTCCGGAACACAGTTGCGCTCTTTCACGGCAGCCTGAAGGCAGTGCAGACCGTTGAGGCGGTCGCACGCTCCAGTTACGCCCGGGCTTTGAAGAAGGCCCCTTCATACAATGCGGGACGGAAGAAACGAATTGCTGAAATTGTGCGAAAGCTCAATCTCAATGAATGCGAAGCGACAATCATCAGCTTTCTGAGTCTGGCTCGGGCCAGCGAACTGCTCGGCCGCTTCCTCGACAATATGGGAG
>CAZUJO010000314.1:0-4850 GCA_964619995.1 uncultured Leptospiraceae bacterium | reverse complement strand
GTTCCTGAAAGTCTCCGAGGACTACGGCCTCGTCGTGCGCTTTGTCGTTCCTGGTTCCGCGGCCGAAGACGCCGGCATGAAGTCCAACGACTATCTCCTCAAGGCAAACGACAAGGAGCTGCGCGATCCGGACGATCTCCTCGAGGAAGTTGCGAAGGCAGGCATCGGCGGAAAAATCAAACTCGACTTTGTCCGCGGCGGCCAGAAGCAGTCGCAGACGATTACGGTCGGCGAAGAACAGGCCGGTCAGTGATCGCTCTGGAGCCGAATGCCGCCGAATGGATTCGGCTCGAAAGCGTGGACTCAACGAACAGTTTCGTCATGCGCGAAGACCTTCGCGCGGGAACGGTCGTCATTGCCGATCGGCAGACAGCGGGCCGCGGGCGCTACGGGCGCACGTGGGTTTCGCGCGGCGGCTCTCTCATTTTTTCGGGCCTTCTCGTTTTTGATTCATCGCAGATGTCGGACGAAAAGCTTGGACTTTTTCCTGTTTTGACGGGTGTCGCTCTGCTTCGCGCTCTCGAAAGTCTCCGGCCGGGCGAAACGTTTGCGCTCAAGGAGCCAAACGACATCATCGTTACGCGCGAGACTCGCGGAAAAGTGGCCGGAATTCTCGTTGAATCGGAAATCAGGTCTGACCGGCGGCGCGTCATCATCGGCGTCGGCGTCAACGGAACGCAGGCTCCGGAACCTTCTCAGGTGGAAGAAGCCGCCTATCCGCCCGCTGCTCTCTGCGCGAAGGGCGAAGAATTCGACCGCGATGAGTGCGCCCGGCGCTTGATCCGCGAATTCAACGCAAGGATTGGTCAACTGCTTCAATCACAGACGCCCGCATTTCTCGGCGAGGCGGCAGAACACAGGCTGGTATCATGAAGGATTACGTTCTCGCGGTAGATATTGGAAACACAAATACGGTCTTTGGCCTATTTGAGGACACGGATGATTTCGAGATTCAGAAAGACTGGCGCACTGTTACGCGCCGCGACCGCACGTCGGACGAACTTGGAATTTTTCTGCTCGGGTTTTTGCAGTCCTCAGGCATAGATCCCGCGCGCATCAAGGGCTTCGTCTATTCCAGCGTCGTTCCGTCTTTCAACCCGATTGTGGAGAGAATGGCATCCGACTATTTTCGCTCGATTCCTCTTCGCGTGCGCCACGACAACATTCCTCTCGCCATCGACTATCCGCGTCCGGAGGAAATCGGCGCGGATCGACTCGTCAACGCGGTCGCTTCGAATCGCATGTTCGGCGGAAATCAAATCGTCGTCGATCTTGGAACGGCAACGACCTTCTGCGTGGTCCATGAGGGACATTATCTCGGAGGATCCATTGCTCCCGGTTTGAAGCTGTCGATGGAAGCTCTCTTTCGCAACACGGCGCAGCTTTTTCCGGTGGAGTTTTCGCGTCCGTCCAGTGTGATCGCGGATTCGACGCGGACTGCCATACAGGCGGGATTTTTTTTCGGATGGGTTGGACTGCTTCGGGGAATCCTGGATGAGATTTATCATACGTTTCCAGGAAAGAAATATCACACCATTGCCACGGGAGGTCTGGCAGCGCTCATTCATCGCGAAGTGCCCGAGCTTTTCGAAACTGTAGATCCGCTGCTGACGCTTCGCGGACTCAAGGTCATCTATAGAGCCCGCAAGATCGTGTGACGGAAGTCGTATTTCAAATATTATATAAAGTAGATTTCGCGCGATTTCGCGTCGCGCGAAGCGGATGCGCGAAGCAAACGGTCATACTTAACTGTGTTTAATTATGTCCCGCGATCGCGCGGCGTTCACTGTGGCTGCGCTGAGAAGTGCGCCAGCCTTTTCGGTTGTTTGCGCGATTCACGCTCGCTTGTTGCGACGCACAAATCCCCCTGGTGCGTTGCGCTTATATTTTTTCCCCCGAAATTGGTCGTCTTTCCGTTTTTTGTTTGACACGGACTTTCCTCCGAGTTCCGCATATATTCGCATTCAACCAAACATAGGAGGCTGAAATGAAGAAATCATTGTTTCTGATGGCGCTGGGTCTTGCTCTTGCAGCTACGTCTTGCACCACAACAGTGAACAACGCTCCGGGAACTTTCACCGGTGCGGATTTTGAAACTATCAAAACGCAGACGCGTCCGGCAGAAATCGGGGGCGATGTTAAGGATCAAGTGATCACTGGTGAATCCAACCAGTACTCAGTTCTTGGTCTCATTTCATGGGGTGACGATGTAGAGTTCTCAACTCCGCTTGTGAACAGCATCAACCCTCTGCCAGTTGATCTGCCCATCGGTTCCAATCCTCTTCGCAATGCAGTCGGCGACGCCGTAAACAAAGCGAATGTTGATGGAATCTACATCACTCATGTTGAAACTGAGCGCTGGAGACTTATTGACTTCGGCTTCATCACGGACAACCTGGGAACGGGCATTACTTCCCCTCTGAAGCCAGCTTTGGTGCCGCTTAACTTCCTGAACGGACTTTACGAGCGCAGAACCGTTAAAGTAACGGGCCGCGCAATGAAAGTGAAGCCCCTGGGAATCGTAAGTGCTGAAAGATACGATGCTTCCAAGCGCAAAGATAAGGAATGCTGCAAGTAAGCGCATAAAGGAGAATCATAGAAAATGAAAAAACTAAGAGTCATCTTTACCGGCCTTGCAATCACATCAGCTCTCGGGCTGGTCGACTGTTCCTCTATCGGACACGACTGGAGCAAAGACGCTGCTTCCTATTCCGCTGACCGCGCTCCAGTATGGAACCGCTCAGGCGAAATGGCAGTTGATCTCCAGGACCGCGTTGTTTCAGCTACGGCTGAATACGACCGCTTCTTGATCTTCACGACCAAGAACGAGTCTTACAACGGCGCGACCAACACGATTTCCAGCGTTAGCCTGGACGGCCTCGGCACATATGCTGCCTACAAAGCCACTACAGACGCAAATGCTGATGGAATCTATGTCATTCGCTCAAAGCGCGAATCATCAGGGTTTCCCCTGCTGAACCTCTGGCGCACTGAGAAAGTGACTGTGTGGGGCATGCCCTTCAAGTACAAGTTCCTGGGCATCATGGACGAAAAGCGCGCTGACGAAAAGCGCAAACAAGGCGGCGGCTCGATCTTTGGATTCTAAGATCTAGCTTTTTGCTGAGTTGAAAGACCGGCGCCTTCGGGTGCCGGTTTTTTTTTGCCTTCGCGCGCGAAGCATCCCTCCGCGTCTCACCTCAGGTTACGGGGCGGCGGGTTTCTTTTCTGATTTCTTGTCCGGTCCACGTTCCGGTTTCGCGGGTGTTTTTTCTGGTCTGGCTTCGGGTTCTGATTCTGTCTGCGAGTCTTTCGCCGGGGCTGGATTCAGAACGGCCGGTTTGTTATCAGGCGTCTGGAATTCCTCATCGCTGTCGTCGAACTTCAGAAACTTCTCGTAGCGCGTGGTTTCGTAGAATTCAATGAGCAGTCCGTTGACGCCTTTCTCTCCCACCATCTTCAGGCTGAAGCGCGTGTTTCCTGTCTGCCAGTAGGTGGCTGCAGTGAACGCTCCGTATTCGGCAGCAGCGCATTGCTGGGACCTTTTTCGCAGCCCGAACCAGCTGAACGGCGCTTCGACTCCCTCTTTCCATTCTTCGCCCTGATCCGACGGTTCGCCGTAGGTTTCCACCATCTCCGCTTTCATCTCGTCGTACACATCCATGCAGTCGCTGCCGAGCTCCTTTGTGTTCATGCGAATGCGAAAGAGCTCGTTGTTCAGGAGGGTGTATTCAACGCGCCACCGGCGCTCCTTCAAGAACGTTTCGTAGATGATGCGAAACTGGGAATAGCCAAGCACTCGCCCCTGCTCAACCTCGCGGATCTTCAGCCCGTTTGCGCCCCATTGCAGTCCGCGTACGGTGAAGGCAGGTTTGTCTGAAGATTCTGCCGGTTTCTCAGGCTTCTCGGAAGGCTTCTCTGAGGGCTTGCCCGGAAGATTGGGCTTGATCACCTCGGGCACGGGCTGCGCATAGAGAGGAACACAGAGCGCAAGAAACATCAAGAGGCGGCGCATGGCCGATTCGCTCCAGGGCCGCTTCATCGTCAAACCGCAAAAGGGATTGCCCCGTGTTGTCGATCCTCGACCCTGTGCCGGCGAGGCAAACCCATTGAACGCACTTTTTAGAAGAAAGCCCATGGCAGATCTGCAGAAGGAGGCCTTTGGCGAAGAACAGCATTTGAACCGCGCTCTCGGCCCATTGAATCTGGTCTTGCTCGGCATTGGCGCCGTCATTGGAGCGGGGATCTTCGTCCTCACAGGGACGGCGGCCGCGCACAACACCGGCCCGGCCATTGTGCTCTCATTCATTCTCGCCGGAGTGGCCTGCGGATTTGCCGGCCTCTGCTATGCGGAGTTTGCTTCTATGCTTCCGATTTCGGGAAGCGCATACACATACGCGTATGCCACCCTCGGCGAGCTGATTGCGTGGATCATTGGATGGGACTTGATTCTCGAGTACTCATTCGCTTCTGCAACCGTCGCGATCGGATGGTCGGGATACGTTGTGAGCTTTCTGCGAGACCTGGGCATCATCATTCCGCCGGAATTGACGCAGCCGCCCGGACGCCTGCTTGTTCTCCTCAATGGAAAATGGCAGCTTCTGAACGATGATTTGATTCGAGTCATTCTCAATCTGCCCGCCGCTCAGGTCGTCACGGCAAATGACATGACCACGGCGCTGACAGCCGTGCCGCATGTGCACAGCATCGTGAACCTTCCAGCCATGCTCGTAATTCTCTTTGCAACGGCCATTCTCGTAATTGGGATCCGCGAATCGGCTCGGACGAACGCGGTCATTGTGGTTCTGAAAGTCGCGGTCGTTTTGATCTTTGTCTGTGTCGGAGCGATGTAT
>CAZUJO010000313.1:0-4856 GCA_964619995.1 uncultured Leptospiraceae bacterium | reverse complement strand
GCCGATACGCCCGCAAGCGCAAACGAACCCTGGTCCGCTTCATCGAGTTTTGACTCGTAGAGCCGGTCCACCCGCAATCGTACGATCTCCTCGCCCTTCTCCGCGCAGGAACGCATGGCAAGATCCTGATCGAGCGTCAGCACGCCCGGTTCGACTGCGGGGGCTTCGCCGCCCTGTTCGGAAACGAGCAGAGCAAGACCTGTATCCCATCCTGAGAAAAGAAGGCGCACGGGTGAAGAAATCTCCTGATCCGGGTCACGAGCGCTGATGCTCACAGCGCCGCGTACATTGTCGAGATCTGTGACGATCTTCTTTCCGAGCCGGATCCCGGTCGCTTTCAGAGTGACGACAGAGGGACCGTTATACGGCGATGCTACTGATGGAATGCGGCGCGTGATATCGAGGCAGACCGGGCGAACGGCCGGGGGTTCCACCGTGACTGCGGGCTGCGCAACCGGCTGTGCGGCAGGCTGCGCGGGCTGGGGGTTTTCTTTTGCGGGTTCTTTCTTTTCGTCCTTCGGGGGAGCCTTATCATCCGCAAACAAGGCAGAAGAAAGAACGAACAACAACAATGCCAGGATTCTCATTTTTCCTCCCTACGCACGTTCCGAACTCCATCCCAGTCCAGGTAGATCTGCCCGTCCACGAGCACAATGCCCGCGAGCCGCAGCTCTCCGTAGAGCGGGGTGCCTGTGTCCGACTGCAGCGCCGTTTCATCGTTGAGCGCCTGTTCGGCGACTCGGATCACTGCCGTCCTTCCAGGAAGACAGGCCGGCGTGAGTTCGACTCGGTAGGATGCCTCGCCGTTCAAAAGTGTAATCGATCTGAGGCGCAGCGGACAGGATTCATGAAATGGAATCCACGAACCGGCGCTGAGAACTTCACGCACAGGCGCGAGATCTACCTCTGAAAATTTCAGGGCGAGCAGAGCAGGAAGCTTGCGGCTGATCCATTCCGGTTCCAGCAAATCCGGCTCCGCCAGGTGTGTGCTGTCACGGAGCGCTTCGAGAAACCGGTTCTGATACTGAAAGGAACGTTCCCGGAATACGAAATCCACTCCGCCTGAGCCGACGCTTGCTTCGAGCAGCTGCATGTCTGCCGTGATCTCTCTGCCTTCTGAGAGGAATTCGAACGCGTTGCGAATTGCATCCGAGCGGCCGCGCGAAAAGCGAATCCGGTTCTGAACTTCATCGCCCAGGCAGGCAATGCGAAATTCAATGCTCGAGGCTGAGAACATCTTGCGAAGTGGACAGCCCGCGCCGAATCGATACAGCCCCCGCGGGAACAAGAGCCGCAGCCTTTCTCTGAGTTCCTGTTCTCTGTGAATGGCTGTCTCGCGGTCCAGATCTTTCCGTTCCGCCTCAAGGCGCACCAGGTCAGAAAGAAGACCTGAATACTGCAGAGCGGGGAAATCTCTGATTTCCTCTTTCTGTTCAAACTGCACTCGGTTTCCAGGAGCTGGAATCTCGGGCCGATCGCCCTTCATCGAGATCGGCTCAGGTTTCACGGGAAGTCTGTCCTGCTTGCGATCCGTATTGCGGCTGTCTCGAGAGGGCGGCGAAGGAATCGGCGATGACGGCCTGGTCTCTCTCGTTTCTCTCGCGGCCGGCTTGCTGTCCCGCGGACCAGGAATGACGGGCATATCCTCGCGCGCAAAAAGCGACGAAGCAAGGGAAGCACACAGAATCAGTGACGCAAGGCGGATCATAGCTTGTTAAACTGCGGATGCCCCGCAGTCCCTCTCAGTTGGAAACATAATTCGCCGCCGGCCGCGCCGCCTGCGAAGACGTACATTCCGAAAACATCCGGCTCCTTTTGCTCGAGCTCTCGATCGGGCTTCAGGCAGATCTGACCTTCGAGAACCGCATTGTCAAGAGACGGCCCCTGGTAGCGTGCATTCGTCGAAACCTTGATCGTAAAAAGATTGCTTACAATCAAACCGTTCTGCAGTCCGAACCCGCCGTCGCGGAAGGAGATCGGCAATTGAAGCGATGCGATCTTGATCTTCTCCGGACGGATGGGAATGATGTTCGCTGCCGCTGGAGGCAGCCGCGTAAAGGTTACTTGATCGAGCTTTAGTTTCAGATCTCCCCGCATTTGCGGCAGATCACTGGAAATCCCGGTGAGAGAACTCGTTACCTCGCCCTTCTGCCAGTTCAGCGCAAGCGACGATGTGGCGAGGTCGGTCTTTTCAAGGATTACGTTTCCATCCGCCGCCCCGCGGATTAGATCCAGGATATGCAGGGTGGATTCAACATTTCCGGCAAGCAAGGTCGTTCCATCGGGCAGAATCAAACTGAACGATTGAAACGTCTGTTCTGTGAGGCCGGGATCGGCTGAAGTGAAGTCGATCCTCACCGGTCCTGCGAAGCGCGCAAGCATCGCGCGAAGAAACAAATCGCGCGGAAACATGAGAAGTGAAAAGAATACAAACGATAGAACGAGGCTTACGCCGACGTAAATCTTCTGGCGCAGCGTGAGCCTGTGCTCTTCCTCTTCGAACTCCGGCTCAACGGTCTCCCCGGCCGGAAGCTCGGCAGCGACGCCCTCTTCCTCGGCTTCTTCGAGGGCCTGTGTCTCGTCTTCCATTTCAGCCATCATTTCTTGGGCCTCGTCACAACCAGCGTCAGCCGCACGTCATAGATTTCTCTTTGCGCCAGGGGTTTGCGGAATTCAAGCACACCCACGCGGGCGGGAATCTGTTTCGAGTACTCAACTGCGTGCAGGAAATTGATAATATCTTTCAGCGATACTCCGGCAAACGTAATCTCAACGATGATCTGCTCTTCGCGCGGCGACGGGGTCTCCTTACGGCTGCGAATGTTTTGCATCGTCAGCTTCATTCCCTCAAGAACCTGCGTGGTCCGCGTTTGAAGCTCATTTTCGTCCGGGAGCGGCCCGCCGGCCGGCATGCTCCGAATATCGGCTACGAGGCGCTGCATGTGCGTAACGTCATCCCGCGCTTCCTGAACCGACTGGCGGATGTTGTCGCGCTGCTCCTTGACTTTCACGCCAAGAAACAGAAGGAGCATCAGAAGCAGGAAACCGCCGCCGCCTACGATGAACAGACGCTCCCTGGGATTGAGTTTTTCGAGCATCAGCGGCAGCTCCCGGTGGCGCCCGTGGCCTGTTCCTTCATTTGAACGCGCACTGCAATCCGCACCTTCTGATTCGGCATCAGGTTGCCCGGCTGCATGTCGACCCGCGCAAACTGCGTGGAGGAAGCCAGCGCGTCCTTCACCTTCGTCACATCACCAAAGCTTCCCACTTCGGCTTCAAAGTCCACTTTACCGTCCTGGAAGCGGAAGCTTTTTAAAGAAAACGGGAGTTCTGTCTGGGGAGGCATCTTGTTTGTGAGCTCGCGCAGTACGTCCAGAGCGCGCGCGCTTCCTGTTTGATTTTTTCTATATTGCAGACGCTCTTTGCAGATTCGTTCGGCAGCTTCGAGGTAATTGTCCGCGTTCTTCACATCGGGAGGCAGATCGCGGGCAATCAGTTCGAGCTGATCGCGGTACTGCCGGATCTGCCGGCGGTCAAGAACGATGCCGAGCAGGAAAGAAAGGAGGAGTACTATGAGGCCGAGAGACGCAAACAAAATCGGCGTCGACATGGCGCGCAGAGTGAAGTCCGATCTGCGAAGAGACAGACCGAATGCTGTGGACAGGAAGTCGAAACGGTTCGCAGGCTTCTCGCGCGAATGCTCGAGCGTGCCCAGGGCCGTCATGAATCGCCCGATCTCTTTCTGATTCGGAGACAATTGAACCGGATACGGCTTTACCGGCGAATCGAGCTGACTCGACAGGAACTCGGCCGTTCCCCGCATGAGAGAGCCGCCGCCGGACAGGTACCACACGACAGGATCTTCCTGCGCGGGAAGCGAAAGGACCGTACGCTCCACTTCCTGGATGATCTCCAGCATTACTTCTTTGATCGCTTTCTGCAGCTTCGCAATTGTGCGTTTGTCGATCCGATTGCGTCTGTAGTACGCTTCGCTGCGCTCTGTTTTCTCGAGATCTTCAGCAAGGTCGAGCTCAAGCTCAAGTTTCTTTTCTTCCGCATGAGCCGCATCGAGCCCGAGCACTTCGCCGATGGCTTCCGTTATGTGCTGACCCGCTACCGGAATTCGCCGCGTGAATACGAGATTTCCATCTTTAATAAAGTTTACAATTGTATAGCTTCCGCCGATGTCGATCTGTCCGGTCATCCGACCTTCCGGAGCGGATGCAAGAGCCGAGGCCCCGGCAAGACCGACACAGTCCACCGAGAGCATCTGTACGGAAGCGCTTCCCTTCAGGATGGGCTGGACCGCGCGGGCAAGATCATTATGCTGCGCGGTGAAACTGATTACGCTCGAAGACTCTTCGCCGATTTCCCAGGGCTTGCCGATCACTTCCGCGTTCTCCAGGGACACCGGAAGCAGAGGTTCCACTTCAAATGGAATCACGTCATCAATCTGTTTCGCTGTTACTACAGGCACCTTGATGTCGCGCACGTAGACACGGTCCATCGGCACGTTCAAAAGGAAGTTCTCTTCCTCCGGGAAGAATGACTGAACGAAGCGGACGAGGTTGTACTCGTACTCTTCGGCCTTGTTGTCGCCCTCTTTGCTCAGAGAGACAATCGGCAGAGTCTCAAGACGCAGAATCCTCCGCCCGCCCAGCGGGCTGGTTTCCACGAGCGCGCCCTTTATGTGCGTGCTGCCGTAATCAACGACCAGTTCTTTTCGAGCCAGGATGGACATCAGTCTTCCGCGTAGTAAATTACCTTGTTGTTGTTCTTATCGTACAGGGCAGTCACTCGACGGATAACTGCCCCCTTCGCATTATCGGAACCCGACTGCGCAAGAGTGATGGTAC
>CAZUJO010000312.1:520-4863 GCA_964619995.1 uncultured Leptospiraceae bacterium | reverse complement strand
ATACATAGAAACTCGAAACGGTGCGCGACGGTTCTCGAAAGGAAACATGACAGAATTATACAGATCCAAGCGTAAATACCGCCGACAACAAATCCGTCATCGTGGAGATCCACCCCACCGTCATGATATGGTGAGGACAAAAGAGGAAAATGAGTCCTGCGAGAACGGAGGGTGCCTGCCTCAAGTGCTCGCGAGCATTCAGGTAGACGAGCGAAGCCGTTGCCGCGTGAAGCGCAATCGAAGCAGCATGCAACAGTACCGCAGAATTGCGGCCAAATAGGGCGAAGCTTCCTGCGAATATCCATGAGAAGATCGGGCGTAAGAATCGGCCCGGGTTGTCTGAATCTGCGTACCACAGCGCCTGAAAGGCGGGAAGTTTTGCCGGCTCTACATCCCAGAAGCCGACCCAGCTGCGGTGGGGCAGCTTTTGCTCCAGGATTGTGATCCAGAAGAAGTCGTCGTACGAAAACCCCGCGAACAGGAACGGGAAGTAGAGCAAGAAGGAAGCAAGAAAGAAGATTCCTGTGATGCGGCCCTGCGAGAGCGCCTCGATCCAGGCGAGAAGACCGTGCTCTTTCCGCGGACCTGCGTTCATTTCGGGCACCGTGGATCTTGCAGCCGCGCGAAGCATCCAGAAATACTGGTTTGGGGAAGCCGGACCCATCCTTTGCCTGACGGCTCAAGGAACTCGCTGAAGTCCATTGGCTCTTCGCGGTCTTCTTCGTTTCGAATTACGGTGGTTTCAAGAACAGGGAGCGCGCTCGCGCCATCCACGCGGTAACGGGAGTAGTACCCATAGCTTCCATCCCCGACACCCTTTACAAGCGCATGAATGACGAGGCTTTTTGCATCTGTGAAACGCATGGGGATAATCGCTTCGTGCGGCCGAACGCCCCATCTCCGCCACGGTTGATTCTGCATGGCCGGATGCGTCGGAAACAGAATCAGGGGAGGCGCGGGCCTTTGTGTTCCGCGGCGTGTCGGTTTCATGGATGTTTCATCGTACAGAAAGTAAAGAAATCCAACATTATAAGCTGACACAAAGCAGCGCCACTGAAGCAGAAACCGCCCGGAACCCAGCGGAATGAATGCGACCTCCGGCGGCCAGACCGGATCAAACGAATCGCATCGAGCGCGCAAGGGGCCGGAAGCTCCTTCGCGAAAGATCCCCTCGACTACGGAGGCACATACATCGGACTGATTTTCCTGGTCGCCTTCATGGGCTTCGTAAGCGCAGTCCTCAGGAAATCGAATCGCGTTTCGCGGCAGACCTTCGGCGCGGCCGGTGATGAGCGTGAGCGCAATGCATGCGAGGAAGCTCGTGGTCCGCCGAAAACCACGAGCCGGGGAACGCATCACTTGTACATCGAAGCGATTTCTTTCTTATACTTCTCCGAGATTACATGGCGCTTGAGTTTGAAGAGGTTCGTCATTTCGTCGCCGACTTCAAATGGCTTGGTAATCATGCGGAAATCCTGAACTCTTTCGAAGCTCTTGAATCCCTGCTCGGCGGAAATGATCCGCTTGATTTCTCCTGAGATGACTTTGGACGCTTCGTCCGTTGCAGCCAGTTCTGCCAGTGTCTTCTTCTTCAGGCCGCCGCGCGCGAAACCTTCCAGGGAGGGGACCACAAGCACCGACAGGAATTTTTGATCCTGGCCCACGACCATGCACTGGTCGATGTACTGCGACTCGACGAGTTTGTTCTCGATTGGTACTGGCTCCACGTTTTCGCCGCCGATCAGGACGACCGTGTCTTTCGAACGTCCCATGATCTTCACGCAATCGTTGAAAGTGATCATGCCAATGTCGCCCGTGTTCATCCATCCATCCACGAGCACGCGGTTGGTCGCTTCTGGATTCTTGAAATATCCTTTCATGACCTGGGGTCCTTTCGCGTGAATTTCGCCTTTCATGCCGCGGCCCTCTGCCGGATTCTTCTTGTTCGGGAAGATGATGTCGCCTGTATTCAGGTCGATGATGCGAATTTGCGTGTCAGGGAAAACAGGACCGACCGTGCCGATGACAAGCCGCGGAAAGTTCCGGACCGCAAGCACGGGTGCGGTTTCCGTCATGCCGTATCCTTCGAGGACTGGAATCCCAATGTAGTTAAAGAATTCGTCTACGTGCAACGGAAGCGCGCCGCCGCCTGAAACGGAACCCTTCAATTCGCCGCCCGTCGCTCCGCGCAGCTTTTTCAACACAATCAGATCGAGGAGGAAATAGGGAACGGCGAATACGACTGCGCGAATTGTATGTGCGAGGCCCATCGTGAACGAAACGGCAGGATTTCTTCCTTCCATATCAAGCTGCTTGCCTGTGATGAAGAAGAGCGAGCCCTGAAACATTCTCGAACAGAAATACGCCGCATTGAAGAGCGCGCGCTTGACCGGACTGTTTGACTTAACCGAGTCCATGATCTTCAAGTAGATGCTTTCCCAGAGGCGGGGCGCCGATCCCATGAACGTCGGTTTGACGAGCTTCATGTCTTCGCCCAGGTTCCTGACGTTCGTGTAGTATGTGCAGCAGCCACGCGAAATGGCGAGCATCTCAAAGCCGCGCTCGAAGATGTGCCAGACGGGCAGGATGGAAAGGATTCGATCCTGATCATTGAGAGGAACGATCTCCTGTTTGAATTGCGAGCAGATGTTTCCGTGCGTGAGCATCACGCCTTTTGGTGCGCCCGTTGTTCCCGATGTATAAATCAGCGTGAATAGATCGTCTGACTGAATGCCTTTGATCCGTTCCTCTGCTTTCTTATTCCCTTTGGCGCGCAGAGCCTTCCCTTTTTCGATCAGGTCATACATATGAAGGATTCCCTTCGGGGCTTTGCTTGCGCGATCCATCAGAATGATGTGCTTGATCTTGCGGAGTTTGCTTTTGTTTTTCTGGAGCTTCTTCAGCATTTCCAGATGTTCAACAAAAACAACTTTCGCCTCTGAATGCGGAAGGATGTACTGAATGTCCTGGTCGGTCACGTCCGTGCCGCGCGGCACGTCAGCGGCGCCGCAAAGCTGAACGCCGTAGTCGGCAATGATCCATTCAAGGCGGTTGTCGGCAAGGAGCGCAACGTGTTCGCGCGCCTTCACTCCCAGGTCAATCAGGGCGGTGGCCAGGTTCAGGCCGATCTCATAAAGTTCCCGAAAATTGACCGTCTGCCAGTCCTGGGAGCCTTTCGGGCGCGTTGCAAACGCGGGCCGGTCTCCGAATAATTGTGCGGACCGTGCGTACATTTCAGGGACATTCTTTGTGATTACATATTCAGCCATACTTTCGCCTCAGAGCGCAAGAGAGGACCGCGCACGCTCCGGGCAAGGAAAAACCGAATCCGGAAACCCGATTTGATCAGGCGCGAACGCTGTACAGGTCAAGTTCCTGGCTCTTTCCCCGTACGCTGCGGCGCGCCAGAAAGTCGGTTTGGAAGTCCGGTCCGAGCTGAGCCCGGACCGCATCCGTAATGATGAGATCGCAGGACAACTCTTTGCACAGGCCTTCTATCCGCGCCGCCGTGTTTACGGTATCGCCGATCACAGTATATTCCATGCGATTCGCCGAACCAATGTTACCTGCCAGCACCCGCCCGGAATGAATCCCGATTCCCGTGCGAATCGCACCGAAACCTTCGCGAACCAGCTGTTCGTTCAGGGCTTCCCGGGCGCGCAGCATCGCAAGGGCGGCGCGCACGGCCCGTTCCGCCGAATTGCCCTGCGGCAAAGGCACGCCGAAGACTGCCATGACAGCGTCTCCGATGAACTTATTGATCAGACCCTGTTCTGCCTCTATGCAGCTTCCCACCGATGCAAAATGACGATTCAGCAGACGGACCACTTCATCGGGCTCGGATTTCTCAGAGATAGTTGTAAAATTCCTAATATCGGTAAATAAGACGACTGCGTCGCGCAGCTCCCCGCCAAGCCGGATGTTTCCCGAAAGCAGATGATCTCGAACGGCCGGATCGACCGCGCGCCCGAATGTCTCGAGAATCAATTCGCGTTCTGCAAGCGCCGTGGACATTTCGTTGAGAGCTTCGCCTAGAAATCCGATCTCGTCGGCTGAGCGAACCGGCGTCCTGGCTTCATAGTTCCCGGCGCGGATATCGAGCACGGCGCGCTTCATGGCTACAAGCGGCGTCTGATAGGAACTCGAGACGAGCCAGGTCAGGAATAGGCCGAAAAAAATGATGCCGATCAGGTTTGCAGCAAGAGGCAGTCCGATCTCGCGCATCGTGTCGTCCGGCAAATGGCCGTGCAAAACCAGAACGAGCAGCATTGCCGGGAGCATTCCGGCCGCGATGAAGAAAATCAGAAACCGGTGCCGGATCGAAAAACTCCACACACCCGGGA
>CAZUJO010000312.1:0-510 GCA_964619995.1 uncultured Leptospiraceae bacterium | reverse complement strand
CCACCGGGGCCGTGCTAATGGTCCCCGTCCGTAAACAAGGGGGTAATGACGTAGGCACGCGTGACCGCCTCAATCGAATAATAGACAAGTACAAAACAAAAAACGGCCAGGAAGAGCGGGGGAAGCGCGGCATGAAGGAGCAGGTTGGAAGGGTCGACTCCCAGCGACAGCACCGCAAAAATATTTCCGGCCACGCCGACGATCCATCCAACCGATCCCGCGAGACCGAGCGCGATCGGCGCATTGAGCGCCCGCGTTTCACAGCGCTGCCGCAGCTCAGTAGGCGAGTCCTTGCGAAGGCGGGCAAGGGGAAGAATGTACCAGATGCTTATGGCCGAAGGAATTGCAAAAGAAATCACAAGCCACACGGCTTGTTCGCCGGATCTCTGCAGTTCTTGAAATTTTGCAATGAGCTCCGGAACAAATATGATCGGGTAAAGTGCGTTCTGGCTGGCCACAACAATGAGATTTGCCAACACATTCGTCCCGAGAAGTGCAACGATCACATAA
>CAZUJO010000311.1:2231-4893 GCA_964619995.1 uncultured Leptospiraceae bacterium | reverse complement strand
GTTTCGATCTACCTGGACGACGAACAAAAAGCCGCGGCATTCAACGAGAAGAGCCTGGATCTCGATCACTTCCCGCTGTTCAAGCTTCCGCCTAACATCAGTTTCACGGCAAATCCGACTGAAATTGAGCACGGCACCCTTTTCGTGCAGGCAGCGCGCCCGTGGGAACTCGACCGAATCTATTCGCGCGTGAAGCTGTATCTCCAGAAATCCAACGCGCCGATCATCAACATTGCAAAGGGATTTACAGGCTCAAAATACGGCCTCATCCTCGACGATCTCCAGCATTTCTATGAGCTCGATCCGAAACGATTTGTCGCAATCGCCGGCGCAAACTATCCGGAACAGGTCATTGAGCGAAAGCTGACCGGCTACGAAGTCGCAGCGGTCAATCCGGACCTGATCGAACACATCTGCAAGCTCTTCAGCACCGGCTATGTCTTCACAAGACCCGCTGCGGTTCCCGATGACGTTCGAGGCGTGCAGCTCGGCGGCGCCCTGAAAAACATCTACGCGCTCGGCATCGGACTGCTCGACGGATACTACGAAAGAAGCCTGGGCGGGAACGCTGACAATTCGCTGTTCCACGTGTCGAACCGGATCTTCAAGGAAATGAAGATCATTGGAAGCAAGCTCGGCGGAAATCCAGGAACCTTCGAAGGCCTTTCAGGACTCACAGATTTGATGCTGGCCTGCTTCGGCCAGGATTCGCGCGACCGTCAGTACGGACATGATTTCATCTATGGCAAGGCCAAGCCGGATCAAAAGACACCGGGACTTTTTGGCATTCGTTCGCTGCCGAATCTTGTCCCGCTGAATGGAGAAGAGTATCCGGTGGCCACAGCCGTTCACGAAGTGCTCGTTCAGAAGCGTGATTACGAGTCCGTGTTGAATGAAATCATGGTGCGTCTGCGGCGATTCTGATAGAACCCGCCGGCGGCGTTTTACGTCCAAGAAAAAGGAGAAAAGAATGAAGCAATTGACTGCGATCCTTCTGGCTGCGGCGCTCGGCGCTTGCGGCGGTTCGGCAAGCACGGTTTCCGGCGGAGAAGAAATTGAAGGCTGGCGCGTGGATGCACAGGGCCAGGATGTCTTCTATATGCGGATGCCTGGAGCTGCGAGCCGCAATGCGGTAGACCAGGACAATCGGGCCATGATGAAGTCGACCTGCATCGACGCAACGAAGCTGCAGGCGCTTGACAACATCGTCCGCAAGATGATCGGCGAAACAATTCAGGGACAATCAGGAACGATGGATGGACAGTCTACCGGAACCGTGATTACTTCCGTGCGCAACGGCTTGATCAAAGGCACCTCGATGGGCGAATGCGCGCCGACAGACCGCGAGAAGAATTACGCGCAGTGCGAATGCATCCACTTCGTGTCTGGTAAAGGTCTGAAAAAGAAATTCGAACTGGCCGTAGAACAGGCCGCGAAGAAGTAAAAGAGAATTTGGCGGGAGCGAAAGCTCCCGCGTCATTACGGCATTTCTTTGAGCATATCGAGGATGCCGTCTTCGGTTTCCTTATCAACATCCACGAACTGTACAGCGACCTGGAACTGGGATCCAATCGGTTCGCAGCGAACCACGCGCCCTTTCACGCTTACATCGCCGGACAATCCTGGCTGGCGAATGGTCAGGTAGAGCGTAGTGCCCACGGGCGACGGCGTTTTCTGCAGAAACAGGAGCCCTGTCTGGCTCACATTCTGGCTCGTGCCTTCGCCAGATTCTGAAGGATGCACTTCCAGAGAGAAGTGGGAACTAATGCGGTGAAATCGTCTGCGCTCTTCCATTACAACCCGGTAGTCTCTCAGATGTCATGCGCCCAATCAAGTCTTTTTCGCCGCCTCTATCGGAATTCGTGAAATAATTCTTCGGTTCACGGACATCGGCGATTTCCTGGTCAAATGGATGACGCTCTAGGCGCGGTCCGCATCCCAGCGTTTCGTCACTTTCTGACGGCGAAGCTGTTGTTCGTGCTCGGCGCGCAGGTGCAGATCGCGGCCGTGCGCTGGCAGATCTACAGTATGACGCACGATCCGCTGGCCCTCGCCTGGATCGGGCTCGTCGAGGCGGTTGCTTTCATCGCAGTGGCGCTCTTCGGAGGACATCTTGCCGATCTGATCCGGCCCGGACGAATTGTTCTCGCATCGCTGGGCGTGCTGCTTTCCTGCTCGCTCTCACTTTCCTTTCTCGCAGGACCGGGATCCGGACTTCTTGCCGCAGGCCCTCTGCCGATTTATGTCGTGATTGCAGTGTCCGGAGCCGCCAGGGGAATTCTCTCCCCTGCTTTTTTTGCCTTCATGACATCGCTTGTGCCGCCCAGATTGTACGCAAGCTCCACAACCTGGAGCAGCGGAAGCTGGCAGCTGGCCGCCGTCTCAGGTCCCGCGCTCGGAGGACTTCTCTACGGTTCCTTCGGCCCGCAGCCAACCTACCTGACCGACGTAGCCCTCATGGTTGCGGGCATCTACTATGCATGGCAGAGCGACCGCCGGTCGCCTCCTCACACCGCAACGCCGGCGAGCGAACCCCTCGTAGAGCGCCTAACGGGCGGCTTTCGCTTCGTTTTCAAACATCCGATCCTGCTCGGAGCGCTGAGCCTGGATCTCTTCGCCGTGCTCTTCGGCGGGGCAGTCGCTGTGATCCCGATGTTCGCGG
>CAZUJO010000311.1:0-2221 GCA_964619995.1 uncultured Leptospiraceae bacterium | reverse complement strand
ACGAGGAAGCCGCCCTCAAGGCCGTCAACAGCCGGCTCAATGCCGGCCCTCAGGGCATGGGGTTTCTCATGAGCGCGCCTGCTGCAGGAGCCGTTGCGATGGCCGTCGCGCTGGCGTTTGCACCTCTGGGGAAGAATGCCGGCTGGATTCTGCTTCTCGCAACGGCAGGGTTCGGTCTGGCGATGATTGGTTTCGCGCTGGCGGACAACTTCTATCTCTGCATGTTGTTCCTTGTGATCAGCGGCGGCCTCGACAATGTGAGCGTCGTCGTGCGCGGCACAATCCTGCAGCGTTTCACGCCGGAGCAAATGAGAGGACGCGTTGCCGCCGTAAACAGCATCTTCGTCGGCTCATCCAATGAAATTGGTTCGTTTGAATCAGGGCTTGCAGCAAAGCTGCTCGGACTCGTGCCCAGCGTCCTGTTTGGCGCGAGCATGACCCTCCTGACGGTCGCCGTAACCGGAGCGACTGCCAGGAGACTCAGGAATCTCGATCTCAGCCTTCCGCCAGAACAATGATCCGGTCAGCAGGAGCGAACGTCAGGCGATCTGATTTGTGCGGATTGACGTGAACTCCGTACTGACGCGCCGCGTCTGTGGATTCCGCATCCACGCGATAGCCGATCGCAGTTTCGCCTCGTTGTTTTGCAGCCTCCACCACTGTGTAGAAATTCATCGGCTGCCCCGTCTGCACGTAGTCGGACACAGGCTTCAGATAGATTTCCGCGCCTTCGGGCTGGAACAGATCTTCAAAAACGTCCGACAGCTCACGGCTCTCTGAAATCTGCGACATCATCAAGCTGATCAGTCGATCGCTCACAATGAAATCATTGGCGCCCGTCACCTCGGCCAGTTCCCGGTTTCGGTTATCGAGCATTTCGCTCACAATGCTGAAGGTTCTCCCAGCGCGCGCAGCGATGTCGCGCAGATGCAGGAGCGTGATCAGCGTTTTCGCATCGGCATGCTGCGGGTCCAGTCTGCCGTCACTGATGGTAATGATGTGATCAAAGGGTGAACTCAGCAGCTCATTGAGCAGCGGTCGATCGGTTGTATCCCCTTCGCGCAGCGTGATGTTTTGATTCTTGAGCACCCGGCGCAGGCCGTCCACGGTTTCCGCGGCGTCCGGGTGATCTGAAACAAGAGTAATGGCAGAGCCCGCGCCTACATACTGGTCGAGTTCCGAGACCATAAGGGAAATGCGCTCGTTGTATCCGAGGATGAGGGTCGACTCTTTCGCCGACTTCGCGCGCTCACTGCGCTGGATCAATGCCGGTTCTATCTGATAGTTGGTGCCCGATCCCAGAAGAATCTTGTCATCGTCTTCGGCAATTGCAATGATCCGATCTCCGTGCTCAATGTTCTCAGAAGCCGGAGGGTTGAGCAGAATGGAACCGGATTTTTTAACAAGCCCCATGACGGCGGCCTTCGGATACGCGACGAGCGCATCGGAGTACGTCTTTCCCTCAAGAGATGATTCCGCCTTGATGTAGATTTCATCTCCGCCAAAATCCAGGAGTTCTGTATAAACAACGGAAAGACCGGGCTGACGACAGGTTTGAACCATGATGCGCGCAATCACTTCAGGCGAAAGCACCGTTTTCACTTCATCTTTTCCGATCATCTCGCAGATCTGAACGGAGGCCGCCTGTCGGAGTTCCGCCACGATGTGATACGGCTCCTTCCGCCGGTTTGGATTGTTCACGAGGGCGAGCACGGTTTTGATAACTTCCGCATCGGGATCGGGGCCTGAACCGGAAAGAACAAGAATGCTTCTTGCTTGATGTGGATTTGCGATTTCCAGATTCACAAAATCAATCGGACTGCCCGAGCGCGTAACGATGCGAGTTTTTCCGGGTTTTTCGATTCTCGAATGAATCTCATCGTCCATCTCGACTTTGTCGCGGTCGGCGAGAACTACGATGCATGATCTTCCGCGCGATTTGTTCGCCTCGCAAATTTCAGAAAGAATGGTGTAGATGTTTTCGTTCCATCCCAGGATCAGGGTATGATCCTTCTCGACGACGAGGGATTTGCCTTTGCGCAGTTCTTCCAGTTTCTGATCGATCCCGGTGGCAAGAATCCCGACGAGCGTGCTGACTACGAAAATCCCGCCGATGGTCACAACAAACATCGAGAACAGAAATCCCCAGCTGCCTTTGTCGCCGCCCATGGTTCCGGGATCGAGCGTGCGCAGCATGCTCATCCAGAGGAGCTCAGAGAAT
>CAZUJO010000310.1:0-4910 GCA_964619995.1 uncultured Leptospiraceae bacterium | reverse complement strand
GGCTGTACCATGAGCCGATCAGGAATTGCGCTTTGCCTTTGTAGGGCAGGCTTTTCCAGTAAGGATACATGAAAGGATATCCGTTGTTTCCGCCTGATTCCGTGTACACGATGAACTTGCGCGGGTCGAGGCGAACGGTCATCGTCTTGAGCGCGGCGCCCTTGCCGCTTGCGGCCCAGCCTTCGAGCACCGTCAGAACAGAGAGTTCGCGATTGGCGCATTCGTTGAACAGGATGTAAAGCCGCTCCTGCAGGTCCTTCTCCGCTGCGTTGTATGCGTCCTTGTCGAGAGATGGACCGGTATCGAAGTCACTCAAGCGAATCATGACGGGAAAGTGTCCCCCTTCGTTTTTCAGTCAAACACAAGCGGATGGATGACCGCAAAAGTGCTGGATTTTCCGGCCTATCCCTGGACTTTGTGGGCCAGACATGAAGTCTTTCGTCGCTCCTGGTTTCTCTCTGCCTCTGGCGTGGACGCTCGATGCGGCGCTGCCACTGCTTCTGAAGACCATGTACAACATTCAGGACGTGCGCGTGAGCGAGCCGGACCGGCAAATGCTTCGCAGTCTCAGAGAAGAGCGCCTTCTGTATTTCAGCAATCATCCGACCACGGCCGAACCGGCGATGGCATATTATGTCGCAAACCTGATGGGCACACGGTTCCGTTATATGGCATCGCGGCCCGTGTTTGACTGGGGCTACGGCGTGGTCGGTCAGGTCATCCGCAACGTCGGCGCATTTTCTGTTCTCGCCGGCGCCGCGGACCGCGAGTCCATCAAGACGGCGCGGCATGTAATTGCAGAACCTCAGGGTAAACTCGTCGTCTATCCGGAAGGCGCGATGACAGGCGAAAACGATTCACTCCTGCCTTTTATGCCGGGCGCAGTTCAGATTGGATTCTGGGGCCTCGAAGACGCGCGGAAAAAAGATCCGTCCGCTGATGTGGTGATTCTGCCTGCCTTCGTGAAGTATGTGCTTACCGCGTCGGCGTCTGCGATTGAGAGCGAGCTTCGCGCTTCGCTGCGTGATTTTGAATGGCGGCTCGGGATTGAGCCCGGAAGAAAAAATCTTCTGCGCCGGTTTTTGACGGTGGGCCGCGTCCTGCTTGAGCGGGCTGAAAAAGACTACAACATTCCTGCGGCTTCGCAGACGGACTGGGAGTACAGAGTCGGCCGGGTCCGCCATGCGATTCTTGACGGAGTTGCGGATCGTTTCGATCTGAAGAACTATCCGCGAAAGGAAGACGCGATCGCCAAGCTCAGATATCTTTTTACTTTCACAGAAGCGCTCCAGCTGGGCGAGAAAGATCCGTCCCTACCTGCGCTTTCCAAAGACGAAATCGATTGGGCGACGCGAGAGTCCAAAAAAGCGTATGACTTCATTGTAATCAATCCGGACTACTTGAAGGCCTGGCCGACCGGCGAGCGTTTTATGGAATGGCTTTATCGATTTGAGAGCCTGATTCGCGGCGAATCAAAAATTCGCCCCAGGGTTGCGCATTTGCTTTTCGCGCGTCCCTTCCGACTTTCCGATTATTATACTGATTACAGGGCGGATAAGCGCGCGACGGTAAGCGCGCTGACTGCCCGGTTGCGGCGAGATATTGAAGAGTTGCTGGAGAAAGCCCGTCCGCTTTCTGCGCCGCTCGTGACGCCGAATGATGTGGGGGATGAATGAGAATACCGGATGCACCAGGACGAAAATCAAGAGCGTTGATTGTAGAGGGCGGGGGGATGCGCGGCTCGTTTGCCGGCGGCGTGCGTGCTTCCATGAGCCGAATTTATCCGGCCAGCAACTTTGACCTTGTGGTCGGAGTATCCGCGGGCAGCTGCTCTGCTGCGTACTACGTAGCATCTACTCCGACAGAGCGGTTCATCGAATTCTGTCTCGATGTATGGCGGTATGAACTCACCGGAAGCAAATTCATTTCGATTCGAAATCTATTGAAAGGCAAGACGATCCTCAATCAGGACTATCTGATCGACTACCTGTTCGGCAAGAAATATGCGCTGCCGGAGGGCCGCCTCGACCAGCCCGATGTCACTCCCTTCTATGTAACAGTAACGAATTTGCACACCTATCTTCCCGAGTATGTGCGCGCAACCAGCGCCAACGTTCTCTCGCTTCTGAAGGCCGCAACTTCCCTGCCGATCGCAACGAAAGGAAGGCGAAAACTCGGCGAGTTTGAATACACGGATGGAGCCGTGCTCGATCCCATGCCGATTGAGGCTGTGATGGATGCCGGGTACAAGGACATCACCGTCGTCTTG
This sequence comes from uncultured Leptospiraceae bacterium, assembly GCA_964619995.1. Classification (GTDB taxonomy): domain Bacteria; phylum Spirochaetota; class Leptospiria; order Leptospirales; family Leptonemataceae; genus JAEUSB01. The sequence goes on along the minus strand of CAZUJO010000310.1, from coordinate 2,641 downwards.
AATCATCCGCGTTCCTACAGGTCTGATCCGGTAGGCAAGCTCTTGAGCTGGTTGTCTTTTCCGGGCAACAGGAAGATCCGTCAGCTCGTCGCCGCCGAGCATCACATTCGTTTCAACCGCGCCTTTGATCTGATCAATCATCCGCCTACGGGATATAAGGTGCACATTGTCGATCCGGACAAGCCAGTGCCGGCCGGTCTTGTGACCCGCGACATGGGCCGCCTGAACCGCACCGTGGATCATGGCATTGAAGTGGGCCTCCGATATTTTTCGGAGCTCCAGAATTCGAAGTTCCTTTCCAGAGTGCGTAATTTCTTTAAGAGAAATTGAATATCTTCTCTCGATTCAGGTTCGCGCGCCCGCCCCGCATAGGGATTGCTCTGGGCTCCGGTGCAGCGCGCGGATGGGCGCACATTGGCGTGCTGCGCTGTCTGGAAATGCACAGAATTCCGGTGGATGTAGTTGCGGGCTGCTCAGCGGGCGCGGTGATCGGCGCTTTTTATGCCGCGCGCGCGATGACGCAGGTCGAGAAGTTCGCGCTCATGTACAAAGGAGTGCGCGACACATTTCGCTATCTCGACTTCTCCCCGCGCAGCGGCGGCCTTGTACAGGGGAAAAAATTCCTGGGCTTTCTTGAAGAGAACCTGCCGGTTCGAAATTTCTCAGAGCTGAAAATGCCGTTCGGCGTGGTTGCGACGGATCTGGTTCATATGGAAGAGGTGCATATCTCAGAAGGGCCGCTTCTGCCTGCGATCCGCGCGTCTGTCGCTGTGCCGGGATTTCTTTCCCCTCTCGAATCCCGCACTGCTGCGGGAGAAGTGAGGCAGCTTGTGGACGGAGGACTTCTGAATCCGGTTCCTGTTTCGCTCTGCCGCAAGCTCGGAGCAGACATCGTGATCGCCGTCGATCTCAACTCCGAAAAATATCATGAGCCGGCCAAATCAATGGCCGAAATCATGACGCGATCCATTGATGCAATGCGCGAAGTGCACAAACGAAACAACTTTCACGCGCATCCGCCGGACATCTTGATTGAGCCTGTGATGCCTGAGTTCGGCTTCTTCGACTATCACAAGACGCAGGAAGCCATTGATCTTGGAAAAGACGCGGCGGAAAAGAAGCTGGAAGAGATTCGCAGTCTGCTTTAGCCGAATCAGGCTGCTGTTAGCTCCATAAGGCTTTCCAGACGGACGAGAAATTCATCGCAGGATTCGCATGCGAGAAGGGCCAGGCGGAGCTCCTCTGGAAACTCTGCCGCATAACGGGTCGCATGCTTTCGAAACAGTATGTTTGCATGTTCGCCATGGAAATGCCGGGCGTCCTCGAAATGCTCGCGCATGACAGAAACGATTTCGCTTCGAGGCAGATCGGCCCGGCGGATCCCCGCAAACAACCACGGATTGCCCATGGCAGCCCGCCCGACAAGAACCCCATCCACGCCATAGTCCTGCATGCGTAATCGTGCGTCGTCGAGCGACTGAACGTCTCCGGATCCAAGGACCGGAATCCGGACAGATGCTTTTACTTCCGCGATTGCGTCCCAGTCGGCGGTTCCGCCGTAGCCTTCCTCGCGCGTGCGCCCGTGGACGGAAAGCATACTTGCGCCGGCATCCTCCATGCGAAGGGCAACTTCGCGGTAGTTACGCGACGCGCGGCTCCATCCGGTTCGAATCTTCGCGGAAACCGTGATTCCCTCGGGCTTCGCGATCCGAACGAGCGCCTCTATCATCGCAGCAGCGAGCTCAGGGTTTTTCAAGAGGCCTGCGCCCGATCCGTTCAACGCGACTTCCCGTGCGGAGCAGCCCATATTCAAATCGATTCCGTCCGGTCGTTGTTCCACAAGAATGCGCCCGGCTTTCTCGATGCTTTCCAGGCGGTTGCCAAAGATCTGGAGAACAACCGGTCTCTCGATTTCTTCAAATCGCAGCATATCAAGGGCCCAGGGTTTGCCGGCCGCGAGAGAGTTTGCCGGAACAAATTCAGAAAACGAAAATGCGGATCCCATTCGGCGCGCAATTTTGCGAAAGGGGCTGTCAGAAAAATTGGCCATGGGCGAGAGAATTACATTCCCGTCCACGGCGCGCTGACCGATCTGAATCTGCACGGCAAAGAATCACTTGAGGCGCCAGGCGGGCCATTGTTTTTCGGTACGTGGTTCCGATTCAGTCGAGCGGCAATGCGAAAGGCTCCGTGGTGTACTGGATGCTGGATCGGCACCGCATCGAGTTTACCCGGGATGAGTTCCGCGAAATGGTCGGCGCCATTCAAAGCCGGGGGCTGTTCGCCTATCTCCTGGCGGAGAGGCCGGCATTGCACTCACAGCTGGTCTCCATCGTGAAGGCAGCCCTCACGGACGTGGATGAATCCGAGATCGAGTTTATTCTGGAACAGGCTCTCTTAAATCTGAATTCAAGAATCTAGTTTTCCAGTCTGTCGCCTAACGTAAGGATCGACACAAGCGCTGAGCGGCAAAACATGCCTGAATGCAGGCACAGGGGCAGGAAACTTTTTCCGGGTATCAAAAATTTATTATCGCCGTTATTGCGATCCTTCAGTTCACCGTGATCCTGGATTTTATGGTGCTTTCACCGTTAAGCGCCATTCTTCTCAAAGAGCTCAGTATTTCCACGGCGCAATTCGG
>CAZUJO010000309.1:0-4924 GCA_964619995.1 uncultured Leptospiraceae bacterium | reverse complement strand
CGCAGGGTGCTGCCGCTGCAGCATCGGCGGCCGCGCCTTCGACTGCGCAGGGTTATTCGATGATTATGCGGCTCGGTCAGCAGCAAATGCTTGCGAAGCTGCAGGCGAAGGGCAGGGAGAAGGTGAATGACCGCGGCGGTATGTTCATACCAACCAACTATTCCTGCAACGGCGGAAGCTGCGCAGGAGCAAGCGGATCGAGTGTGACGCTCACCGGTTCTCAGACCTGCCCTTCCGGAGGAACAGTCACGGCGAACAGTGTGACAATCAGTGGATCCGCAAGTTCAACCAGCAGCGGAGGATCGCAGACGTTTGCTTTTAGCGGCGGTGGATATACCTTTACAAACTGTCAGACAGCGTATCTGGTCTGGGAAAAATTTCCCGCTCTTTCCAGCGTGAACGTCACCGTGAATGGCACCATGACTGCAAACGGCTCCTTTGCGACGTCGTTCAGCTTTCCTGCCTATCCGTCGATGACGGCCGCAAACTTTCAGGTAAATAACAACATTCGATACAGGTCTTCGAACCTGTCCGTGAACGGCTCAAGTCCGTCGTCGATTGATGTTGTCGACACTTCGAGTTACTCCATGAGCCAGACGAACATGAGTGTAACTCCAAACGGAGCGAATTTCAATTACGTCTACACCATTACGGGAAGCGGCACATACAACATTGCTGGAACATACAATGGATCTGCAGTGCAGCTTACGATGCCGGTCAGCGGCACCGCCGCGTGCAACTTCGTTGTAACCGCAAACGCAGTGCTGGTTTCCGGCGGATGCAATTGATCACCTGCCGCGGGCCCGCACTGCGGGTCCGCGTTTCCCTTTGTGCAATTCGCGCGTCTGTAGAGCGTTTGGCGCCGGGAGCCTTGACGCACCTTCGCATTCATGTATAACAAATCCGTGAGATTGAAATGCGCGCTTCGCGCCATGCCGTCCCTGAGTATGCTGCTTTTGTTTGTTGCGTGCCAACGTTATCCGGAATCCAATCCTGTCCTCTGGCTTTTTCTTGTCCAGGGCATTCCTGCGGCGGCTGCTTCACCGGCTTTGCCCGGCCCCGCTTTTCAGGTGTTCGTGACGAGCAGCACCGTGTCGCCTTATCTGGGAATCGGCGGGTTTGACAATGAATGCATGACGGACCCAGTAAAACCCTCGGGAGGTTCCACTTACAAGGCCATGGTGGTTCAGGGCACAACGAGGCGCGCCTGTGTTTCCGCTGGATGCGCCACGAGCGGCGCTGCAGAGGGGATTGACTGGGTGCTTCAACCTTCGCGTCGTTATGTGCGCGCGACGGATTTTGCAGAGCTCTTTACCGCCAACTCGGCCGGCGTGTTTTCGTTCGGAAGCTGGCAGAGCCCGCCGTCTGCGATCTCCGTGTCCTTCTGGACCGGACTGACCGCGTCATGGACCAATTCGGCTTCTCATTGCTTGAGCTGGTCCAACAATCTGGCAGGAACCTACGGCGCAACCGGTGATGCGTCCGCCACGAATTCGGCGGTTGTGGCAGGCGCGGCTCTGGATTGCACCGGCAGTTATCACTTGCTCTGTGTGGAGCAATAATGGAGAAATACTCAATGGTTTCAGAATCACTTTTTACAACGATTCCGCAGCGATACTGCGGTCCCCCCATGAGCGGCAATGGCGGATATGTATGCGGAACCTGTGCCGCATTCGCGCACGCTGCGTCCGAAACGCGATCCGGTCCCTTTTCATTTGAAGCCCGCTACAGGATTCCGGTTCCTGTTGACTGCAATGTTTCTCTGATCCAGGATCAGGACCGGTTCAGCATTCAGTCATCTGACGCCCGCAGTCTATTTGTGGAGGGAAAGTTCGCCGCAGAGAGCGCCGCAAAACCGCCGCTGCTTGTCAGTCTCGAGACTGCGCGTTATGCGGCATCCTCTTCTCTCGAAGCGAAGGAGCATCCGTTTCCTGACTGCTATGTATGCGGCCCCGCGCGCAAACCCGGGGACGGTCTGCGCATTCTACCGGGGCCGGTACCGGATCACAATGCCGTCGCGGCGGGGGTGTGGACCGTCTATCCGGACGCACGCGGCGCGGACGGCAAACTCATGATTCCCGTTGTCTGGGCCGCTCTCGACTGTCCCGGTTATTTCGCGTACCATTTCTCACGTGCGGGTTCGGTCGATCTTGCGGTGCTCGCCAGGATGAAATGCACAATCTTTCAAACTGAAACGAGTGCGGAAAACCTGGTAGTGGTCGGGTGGCTCAAGCGAAAGAAGGGCCCGCTCATCGAGGTGGGCACGGCTCTTCTCGATGGATCTATGATTCTCGCCGCTGCAGATGCTGCCTGGATGCAGCCTGCTTCCTGGAATCAGGAGAACACCGGCCGCCGGAACGAAAATGTGCCCGCAGTGTGAAAATGTCCGGGCATGTTTCCATGCCCGGTTTCCCTGTTAGTAAGGAAAAAAGAAGAACGCTACGGCAGCCCAGGAGCGGCTCACGCCGCTTGCGCGGCCAATGGAACTGCCCGAGGCGTTGCGGACCGTACCGTCTGAGTCGATGCGGCCAATGCTCTGGCCGGAGCTGCCGCGCACGGTCCCGTCCGAATCCACGCGTCCGATGCTTGAGCCAGACGAACCACGAATGGTTCCGTCCGAATCAACGCGGCCAATGGACTGACCTGAAGAATCGCGCACGGTTCCGCTCCCGTCTATGCGCCCGACGGCCGCACCCGACCGATTGCGGATGGTCCCGCTCGAATCCACAGAGACGCCGTTGATTCCCGATGAGCCGTGCAGGCTCTGGGATTGCACGGGGGCCAGGGCTGCGATGCAGAGTATTGAGAACAGTGTGTATGCTGCTCTTTGTGTCATATGGTTGTATCCTCTCAATTGTATAGTATTCTTAACTGGTAGTCAAGACGATGGGAGCCCCGCCATCATGTCCCCTCGTGTCACGGGCGCGGTTTCTCTTCGATCGGGGAGGATCATGGTTTCTCCGCGTGTTGAGAAAAACTGGAGTTCTGTCTGCAGAGTTTCGGCCTGTTTCGAGAGGAGACGCCCGAGATCATCGAGGTTCTGCGCTCGGCCCGATAAAACCTGCGCTGCCCTGGACAGGTCGAGGATCGAATGCGTAAACTCCTGCGTGGCCTGGGACTGTTCACGGCTTGCGCTGTCAATGCGTCCGGCGCTTGCCGCAACCTGTTCCGCATGTTTCTCAACAACGACGCATACGCTCAGCTGTCCCTCCGCGATCTCATGCACTCTGCGTACGCGGGCCTCCATTCCATGTACGCTGCTGCGAATCTGTTCCAGAGACGCGTGCGAACCGTTCATGACTTCTCGGGTTCGTGCAACCTGAGACGTCGTGAGGTCCGCGATGCTGCGAATCCGCCGGGCGTTTTCTGCTGTGCCGTTGCCAAGCCGCGCAATCTCTTCAGCCACGACTGCGAAGCCGCGTCCCGCCGCTCCTGCGTGGGCCGCTTCGATGGCGGCATTCAAGGAAAGCAGGTTGATTTTCTCTGAAATTTCGTCGATTACGGAGACTGTTTGAAGGACGGTCTCCGTGCTTTGCGTGAGCAAATTCATTTGTTCAATGGCCTCGTCCAGTCTCTGAGATCCCTGGTTGGCAGTCTCAAGCATCTGTGCGGCATCGCGCGCGGCGGTTTTGCTTTCTTCCGCTGTGCGTTCGATCTGTTCGGAAAGAGTTTTGAGGGAGTTTCTCGCCTGCCTCGCTTCCTGGTCCTGTTGCCTTGAGTTCTGAGAGATGGACTGCGCCGCTGCGGCGATCTCTTCGATCGTTGCGGCCAGCTGCTCATGCGTTGCCGTCATCGTGTGTATCTCTTCCGCCAGCGACCTTGTATCTCCGGCGATAGCAGTCGAATGACCTCGCAGCGCATCTGCCTCGGATTCGACACGATCGATCACGCTTTCAAATCGAGCAGCGAAGGCATTCACCGACCTGGTGATGTTTCCCAGCTCGTCGGACGAAACCTGGGCCATCCTTCCGCCGAGATCTCCTCTTTCGAGAGCTGCTGCCATGCGACGGATTTCCGCTGCAGTGGTCTTCAGGGACCTGACAAAAAGACCTGCCGTGATGATGAGAATGGGCACCATCATGGCGAAGATGGCGAGTATTGCGTACGCAATCGGCCAGCGATTGTAGATCAGTGTTTTGCCCGCATACAGGAAGTAAGAAACAACCGTAAGAGGCATGATGGTTACGGCAGCAAGGGCCGCAAGAGCGCGAACGCCCAGGTTGATGCGGATTGATGTTGTTTGCAGATCATGCCTTCGCAGGCGATCGGCCAGAAATTCCCCGAGCGAGCTCTCCACGAGAAAGAAATGCGCGCAGCCGTTGATTCCAAACAGGATTGCAAGGAGCACACAGTATGGCACGATCTGGCTCATCGTCAACGGGTGAAGCCTGTGCGTTACATAGCCCGCTGTGATCACTCCCGCGATCCAGTGACACGTAACAAATGGGACTGCCCATGCGGGCAGTTGCAGGACGCGGTTGAGCGCGATTTCAATTTGGGACCGCGCTCCGGAATCAAGGGCGGCGAAAAGGGATTTCAGCAGGCCTTGAAGCACGATTGCGCGAACGAGAACAAATGGAAATGTCAGGACGACTGCAGCCGCCACGCCCAGAAAGAAATCCAGCAGGCGATCACCTTCGAGGTCGTTCGCCGAAACAATCAGCAGCATTCCGAGAGGAATTCCGAGGCAGTAGGTGAGGGCTTCGAGTTTGAAACTGATGCCCGCCACAAAACGGTTCAAGCCTGGGCTTTCGCTTTCGCATGCGCCCGACGGTTTCATTGCAGGCCCCGGAATTTTGTAGAATCGCCCAGCAGGAGCTGCATCCCGTCGGAAGCGCCCGTCCACACCGAAGCGAAGGAAGCAGTCGAGCCCGGTCCGTCCGCATCGCTTCCTGATCCGCCTCCCGCAAGGGCGGTTACGTTC
>CAZUJO010000308.1:0-4972 GCA_964619995.1 uncultured Leptospiraceae bacterium | reverse complement strand
CCTTTCTTCTCACCACTTACATGCAGGCGGAGGAGGAGATTCTCTTTCAGAAAGGATTGGGGCAGACGCCGCGGCGCTGGCATTCCCCACACTTTTTTGGACCGTCTGCCGACAGCGCCCTGCGAAGACGTCTCTCGGACAATTTCCGGATCGAGGGAAACGGCCTCGTTGCGTGCATGCGCGCTCTTCTTTTTGAACTCATTCCCGTTTGTTTTCTGGAAGGTTATCGCGAGCTTGTTCGCAAATCAGAATCGATGCCCTGGCCTTCGCGCGCGCGCATCATCTTCACCGGCGGTCACTACGATACTGACGAAATCTTCAAATGCTGGACGGCCGCGCGCGTCGAGAAGGGATCGCGCTACTACGTGGGTCAGCACGGCAACAACTACGGCACCCACCGTTATATGGCATATCGCACGACCGATCAGTTGACCACGGATCGCTTTTTTACCTGGGGCTGGAACGACGGACTGCCTTCGCATACTCCCGCTTTCATGCTTAGAACGGCAGGATTCCCTGCGCTCGATCCGGCGGGGGGTCTCCTCCTGGTCGAGGACGGACTTCCGAACCAGGTTTATACGTGGGATATTTTTCCAGATTACACGGACCTTCTCAACGAACAGTTTCGATTTGTCGGCGCTCTGCCGCCTTCTCTGAAAGAGCAGCTCACCATTCGCCTGCACGGACCGGATGAAAACCTGAACCGATTCGGCGACGAGAGCCGCTGGCGGGACTTTGATTCTTCGTTGAACCTGGAACGCGGCAAAGTGCTTTTCTCTGAACTCGTGCAAAAGAGCCGTATCGTCGTGTTCGGCTATGATTCAACCGGCATGCTCGAAAGTCTTGCATCGAACAGTCCGATGATTGCTTTCTGGTCCGGCGGACTTCTGCATCTGAAAGATCATGTGCGCGCTCACTACGAGTGGCTGATAGAGGCGGGCATCGTGCATCTGTCCGGCGAATCCGCTGCGCGCAAGCTGGCGGAAGTCTGGAACGACGTGGGCGGATGGTGGAACAGTGAAGCCGTGCAGAGCGCCAGAAAACGTTTCTGCGAAATCTACGCGCGCACATCGGCTTCGCCTGCCGCGGATCTCCTGAAACTCATCGAGGCGGACCTTTGACGGCGTTCTTCCTCGACAATCAGTACCGCGGCGGAGTGGATACCTTCCTCATTCAGCTCGTCAATCACTGGCCAGATAACGGGAGGCTCCGGCTCTACTGCAACCGCCGGCATCCGGGTCTTGAAACAATCCGCCTGCTCGTCAAGCGGCCCCTCGAAATCTTCACATACGGAGACTGGATTTCGTGGACTCTGTTTTCAGGGAAGGGAACGGTCCCTCTCGAAAGATTTTACATCGTGCGCGCCGCAGTCGTGGTTTTGCAGCGCCTGCTTCCGCCTTTTTTGTTTCTCGGAAATCTCCTTCGCTTCGCGGTCCTGTTCGCATTCAGCGGCGCCAGTTCTTTGCTCGTCATCAACGGCGGCTATCCCGCAAGCGCGGCGGCCAGAAGCGCATCCATCGCCTGGCGACTTGCAGGCAGGCGCGGTCCGAGTGCGCATAACTTTCACAGCCATGCTGCGCCGCTTGCTCCGGCACGCCCTGGAGGCATCGCGGACAGGATGGATCGTGCTGTGCTGCGAGCGTCCGATTGCTTCATTACTGTTTCGCACAGCTGCGAACGTTCGCTTCGGAACCGTCCGGCATTCTCCGCTTCCGGCCGGGTTCTTGTCATTCCAAACGGGATTGCAGATCCGGGACCCGTGATACAGAAGCCGTCCGCGCAGACAATGAACTGCCTGATGCTTGCAACCTATCATGAATACAAAGGGCACGGATTTCTTCTGGAAGCTTTCTCTCAGATCAAGGACGAGCATCCCTCCGCGCAGCTCTTGATCTACGGAGACGGCGCCGAGAAAGACCGCATTCGCATCGAGGGTCTTATAGACCATTTCGGTCTGCGCGGCCGCGCGTTTCTTCGCGGGTTTGTGGCGGATCCGGATTCTTTGATTCGCAGCGCCGACGTTCTGGTTCTTCCATCGCAGGCGCACGAATCGTTCGGCCTGACGATTGTGGAAGCGATGGCGCGCGGCGTACCCGTGGTTGCAACGACCGTCGGAGGCATTCCCGAAGTCCTTGAGGATGGAGTTCAGGGTTTCCTTTGTTCCCCTTCAGATCCTTCCGCGTTTGCCGCAGCGCTTTCCCGCCTCTTTTCGTCGGACACCCTGCGGCGCGAACTCGGAGCGGCCGGCCGGCGGCGATATGAAGAGCGCTTCCGCGCTGAACAAATGAGCGGGGCGTATTATCGAGCGCTCTCAGCTCATCAGTAAATTCAATTTGACTCGGGGCCGCCTGGAAGCCCTGTTGTAAAGGATTCTTTTGTATGTATATTCTCGGCATCCATGACGGACACAACAGCGCCGCCTGCCTTCTGAAAGATGGAAAGCTCGTATTCGCGATTCAAGAAGAGCGACTAACGGGCATTAAGAACTACTGGGGACATCCGCTCAAAGCGATTTCAGCATGCCTGAGCCATGAAGGCATTACATGGGATCAGGTCGACCACGTGGCTTTCGCGGCCTTTGACGGCTCATCGCCCGGCCGCCCATTCATTTCGCGCGACGAATATCTGGATTACACAAAACAAGTGCTCAAGCCTTCTCTCGTGCGCGCGCCCGGGCTCAAACAGAAGATCAAGAATGTGCTGCGGCCGTCCAGGCCCGTCGAGCTTCCGGATCGTTTGAGTTTTTATCCGGCGGAACTTGCCGCGAAAGGGCAGGCAGTACACAAGATCCGCCACCACCTCTGTCACGTGGGAACGGCCGCCTTTGGTTCTAACATTGGCGACGGAAAAGATCTTCTCATCATCACGGTAGACGGATTTGGCGACGGCGAATGTGCGACTGTGTCCATCCTGCGCGCGGACGGCCGCCTCGAATCGCTGCTCAGCGTTCACCAGGCCCACTCATTTGCCCAGATCTATGCGTTCGTCACGGTCTATCTGGGATTCGTCCACCTTGAGCATGAGTACAAACTCATGGGAATGGCGCCTTACGGCCGGGAAAAGGACGCCGAACGTCTGGCAGACAAACTGGAAGATCTGTTTGTGTATCAGGATGCGCGGTGGGAGTTGAAAGCTCCGGTATGGAATCTGAACTCAGACGAACGGCTGATCTACGAAGCCCTTCGTGAGATGTTCGAGTTTGAGCGGTTCGACAACATATGCGCGGGCTTACAGCTCTTTTCGGAGCGTTTTATTGTGCGCTTCGTGCAGGATTGGATTCGCAAAACAGGCGTTCGGCGGGTCGCTCTCTCCGGCGGCTTCTTCATGAATGTGAAGGCCAATCAGAAGCTCCGGGATCTACCGGAGATTGAAAAGCTCTTTGTTTACCCTTCCTGCGGTGACGAGACGAACGCCATGGGCGCAGCCTACTGGAAATATTTTGAGCTCACAGGCAGGCGGCCCGAGCCCCTTGCAAATTTCACCCTCGGACCCGTGATTGATGAGTCCACATTGCTCGATGTTTTGAAATCATACGGAGACAAAATCCGTTTTGAAAAGTGCGATGATATAGAAGAGCGGGCCGCAAAGCTTCTCTCTGAAAAGAAGATCGTGGCGCGCGTGAAAGGACCGGAAGAGTTCGGCGCGCGCGCCCTCGGGAATCGGTCCATCCTTGCGCATCCTTCCGACACGCAGGCGGTGCGCACGATCAACGACATGATTAAGTCGCGTGATTTCTGGATGCCGTTTGCATGCAGCATTCTCGAAGAACAAAAGACGCGGTATCTCAAGGACTGGACCGACAATTTTACCCCGGGATACATGACGATGACCTACGATTCCCAGAATTCAGATGAGATTCTGGCCGGAATTCATCCGCGCGACCGTACTGTGCGTCCGCAGGTTGTTACGCGCGAACAGAACGCTGACTACCACCGCCTGCTCACGAAGTTTCACGCTCTTACAGGAATCGGCGGTGTGCTCAACACTTCCTACAATCTGCACGGCTATCCTCTTGTTCACGATGCGCGCGCTGCCATTGAAGTGTTTTTGAATTCTGGTCTCGGATATCTGGCGTTGAATCAGTATCTGGTAACGAAGCCGGGCTGATGCGGAAGCGGAAATGATCAGTCGTCTCAAACAAATTATCGGCGGAGTTTTGTATCGCTTTCGCCTGCGGCAGGAAGCGCGCGCGCACCGCAGGGCAGTCGCCGGCAAGCCCGTCGATGTAGTCTTTACAGAGATATTCCGCCGCAACTTCTGGGGCGACCAGGAGAGCGTGTCCGGCAGCGGCAGCAACCTCGAGCAGACACGCGTGATCGTCCGCGAAATTCCGCGCGTTCTCAAACAGGTCGGCGCGCGAACGATGCTCGATCTTCCCTGCGGTGATTTCAACTGGATGCAGAGGGTGGATCTTTCCGGCGTCGAATACACGGGCGGCGACATTGTGCAGGACTTGATCGACCGCAATCAAAAGGCTTTCGGCCGTCCGGGAGTTTCGTTTCGCAGGTTGAATCTGATTGATGGCGAACTGCCGGCCTGCGATGTTCTGTTGTGCCGCGACTGCCTTGTGCACCTTTCAAACGAACAGATTCTCGCCAGCCTTGCAAACATTCGCAAACACGGCATCCGTTATCTGCTCACCACATCATTCACCGGGACCACGAAGAACAAAGACATTGTGACCGGAGAGTGGAGACCGATTAATCTGGAAGCTGCGCCTTTCTTTCTCAAGCCCATTGAAGTAATCAATGAAGAATGCACGGAAGGAAACGGTCAATTCGCTGACAAAAGCCTGATTCTGGTTCAGATGAACTGAACCGAGGAGTCTCCATGATACAGTCCAAAAAAAATCCGCGCATTCCCACAAAGAATCATGACGGCAAGGAAAACGGATTCCTTGTGCCTATCATAAACGTAAACGAGGGCTTTCCCTCTCTTGAATCGTGGCCGAAGCAGGTTTACTGCACAGTCG
>CAZUJO010000307.1:0-4979 GCA_964619995.1 uncultured Leptospiraceae bacterium | reverse complement strand
GCCCCGGCGCGGACCGCCGCCGCATGGACTCTTTCTTCGCGCAGGTTCAATCGGCCGCGCAGGTATTTGAGGATGACGCCTGCATTGGAGCTTCCCCCGCCAAGACCGGCCCCCGCGGGGACCCGTTTGATCAGGGTGAGCCGGATCGAGAGATTCGCGTCCTGAACGAACGGCGAAAGTGCGTGGAGAGCTCGATATACGGTATTCTGGCGGAGGTCTCCCCGCTCGGTCGATTCATCGAAGCGTTTGCCCGCTTCGCCTTGCAGGTGGTTTTCGGTGGAGAGGCTGAAATGAAAGCCCTCAGCCGGGCTTTCATCGAGGCGCACTTCGTCGCCAAAAGAGATGGGCACGAAGATGCTCTGGAGTTCGTGGAAGCCGTCCGGCCTGCGATGTAGAATCCGCAGGCCAACGTTGATTTTGGCGGGGCTGAAAAGAGAGATCAGGGTTATTTGCTTAGTTTTTTCTCAACAAACTTCACGTGCTTGCGTGCTTTGGGGTCGAACTTCTTGAGCTCGAGCTTTTCCTGGTTCGCTTTCTTGTTGCGAGTTGTAGTATAGAAGAATCCCGTTCCGGCCGTGGACTCCAGTTTGACGATCTCTCTCATATGGGCAGGGCGCAGGAATCTCTGCTGAAGTCAAGCGAAAGGCTCCGCCGGGATGGACTCAGGAGGAAATCTCTCGTTGACCCGGGACGGCAGTCTTTCAGCAAGACAGGGTCGCATGAAACTTTTTGAAATCCTGCGCCAGCATCCTTTTGTCAGAAACTTCCTTCTGTTTCTGAGCATCCTCGGCCCCGGCATCATCACGGGGAGCGTCGACAACGACGCCGGCGGGATTACAACGTATTCGGTCGCGGGCGCGCGATACGGCTACCAGATGATCTGGACTCTCCTTCCGTCGTTTGTCGTGCTTGCAGCTGTTCAAGAAATGAATGCGCGGATGGGAATCGTAACGGGAAAGGGGCTCGCCGATCTGATCCGCGAGAACTTCGGCGTGAAGGTGACGTTTTATATCTTCATGCTCCTGCTCGTTGCGGACATTGGAAACACGGCGACTGAGTTTGCAGGAATCGCAGGAAGCATGGGTGTTTTTGGAATCAGCAAGTACGTGTCCGTGCCTCTCGGTGCTCTTGCAGTCTGGCTCTTGATTGTTAAGGGAAACTACAGAACTGCGGAACGAATCTTCCTGTTTTTCAGCTTCATTCTGCTTTCGTACGTGATCTCAGCGGTGATGGCGGCGCCTCACTGGACCGAAATCGGCCATGCGGTCATTCACCCGCACATCGATTGGAGCGGCGAAACCGTGGGCATGGTGCTCGGCATTGTCGGGACAACCATTGCGCCATGGATGCAATTCTACATGCAGTCCGCTGTCATTGAAAAAGGTGTGAAGATCTCGGACTATAAACTGGTTCTTGTGGACGTATTCATTGGAGCGACCGCGACCGTAGTGGTCGCGTTCTTTATCATCATCGCGTGCGGCTCAACGTTATTCGAACACGGAATCGCTATCGAGGAAGCAAAGGACGCGGCCATGGCCCTTCGTCCGCTCGCTGGATCTCTGGCGTCCGTCGTTTTCGCGTTCGGTCTGTTCGTCGCGTCCATTTTCTCGGCAACAATTCTTCCTCTTGCGACTGCCTTCTATATCTGCGAAGCATTTGGATTCGAAGCGGGAATCGACAAGAAGCTGGACGAGGCGCCTCAGTTCTACGTGCTGATTTCGCTCATCATCGCCATTGCCGTTGCGATCATTTTGTGGCCCGATGCGCCCCTCATCGCCATCAGCATCTGGACCCAGGTTCTCAACGCGCTCGTGCTTCCGATCGTGCTCGTGTGTATGATCGTCATCATCAACAAGCCGGAAATCATGGGGAACTATAGAAACGGCCCGATTCAAAACGGAATTGGAATCACAACCACCGTCGTGCTCGTCGGCCTGAGCTTCATTCTGGTATTGATCCCGCTCGTGTCGCGACTGTAATCCCGCGTCTCAACGGTTGATCATCAGCGGTTGATCGTTTCTGCTTCGGCCGCCATCTCCGGAAACTCGGCTTCGAGCGCGTCCTTCATGGTGATGATTCCGACGAGTCTTGAATCGTCATCGAGAACCGGAACGACCGTAAAATTGTATCGAAAGAATACGCGCGCAACGTCACGAACGCGGTCCTTCACGGAAACATGAATGACCTGGTCTGTCATGAGATCGCGCAGCATTGCGCCGGGCGGCGCAGTCAACAGGTCGTAGAGAGACACCACACCTTCGAGCCGCCCCTCTGCATCCGTAATATATACGTAGTACGTTGTTTCCGCCCGGATCTTTCCGTCTTTCACGGTCTGAAGGGCCTGCTCTGCCGTGCTCAGTCCGCCCATCGTGATGAACTGAGTGTTCATCAGCCCGCCCGCGCCGTGGCGTGACTTTTCAAGCAAATAGCTGGCTTTCTCTGCCATCTCAGGAGGCAGCAGCTTGAGATGATCTTCGCGCCGGTCCGCCTCCATCCGCGCGAAAAGATCGGCCGCTTCATCGAGATGCATGCGCGAAAGAATCGGCGCAAGGGTTTCGGGCGACATGCGTTCCACGATCTGCAGACGCGCAGGCAGAGGCATCTCCTGCAGCGTAAATGCAGCCGCCTCCGGATCCAGAGAGAGAATCATGGCTTCACGCTCATCTACCCCGAGGTCCTCGAGAATTTCAGCAAGATCAAACGGGTGGAGTTCGGACAATCGCGGCGATGCAATCTGCAGATAACGAAGCCCGTGCATTCCAGGAGTGGTTACGGGCTGCGCCTGTTTCCACGCTATGAAGGAATCCCCCATGTCGCGGCCGAACAGCCAGTGAAAGACTGCGTTTACAACACGCAGCCAGCCCAGCCGCCGCAGAAGGCCGCGGATGCCGACATCAATGTGCACGAGCCAGAAAACATTATCTTTCTGTAGAAACTGGAGGTCGTTCACGCGAACAACCTTTGCGCCGGAAAGATTTACGATCTGCTTATCCCAGAAAGTTTTGCACAGGGGGATTTCGTTTTCGGGAAGCGGTGAAGTATCGATCTTCGCGCCGGGCGAAAGACGCACCTGTCCTTTTGCAAAGTCCCACTCCTCTACGTCCTTTATGGAAAAACGGCCGGTCCCGGAAGAAGTGCGAACGACGAGACTTGCGATCTGTGGATAGGTTTGCTGGAACGTGGCTGTAAAGTCGCGCAGCCGGCCAACGCGCCGGCCTTTCTCTCCTTGCACGGGCAGAAGCTGCCTGAGCTCGGAGAGATAGACAAACTCTTCGCGCATCAGCCCGCGGCGCCGCGCGTCTTCTGCGAAGCGAAGTACACGTATTTGCGTGCGCGCATAACGTCACCCAGCGGCCTGTGGTCTTCGAGAGCGCCCCACGGGTCAAAGGCCGAGGTCTCCACTTCCGTCTGGAACTTTTCAAAATCAGGACCTTCGACGGACTGTTTCGGAATCGTAAGGCGCGCAACGGTAACATATGGCGCTTCCGATTCGGGCCAGTCAACGGAGGCGTCTTCAACCGGAGTTGTCTGCTCATCCACAAAAAACTGCAGCTGGAACTCATGAACGAGATCGCCGTTCGCAACTCGCCGCTTAACGTCCGCGGCCCAGTTTTCTTTTGCGGAAGGATCCGGCTGACTGCTCGCAGGCAGCATACGAACCCGGCAGGCATACGGCCCGCATTTCAGCGGAGCTGCGGTGTAAAATTTCTCCGTGGAGAATCCGGAAAACGGTTTTCCGAAAGATTCTTTCGCCTTTTTCATGCGTTTGAGCGCGCCAGAGAATCCATATTTCCCGAACAGGTGTCCGAGCACGGCAAGAGGCCCCTTCGCAAGCGCAGAAACAAGCTCCACGAACTCTTTGCTCTTTGGCGAAGAGAATGCGGGAAGATTGATCATGAGGAAATCCTGATGGTCCGTCGTTGAACCCAGAGCTCCGGGACCGTTCAGGCCGCGCACTTTCAATGCGAAGCCGCGAATGTCCGGCGCAGAATCGCTCTGCACGCGCATGCCGCCGTTGGAGAGGCGGATCCACGCATCGTACTTGGCAGGTTTTGCGAACAGGCCCTGCTTCGCGTACGGAGGAAGATCGGAGAGAACTTCGAAATTTGCCTTCAGCGCAAGAAGCTGCTTTCTGTGCAGGCCTCTGCCGTTTCCGAACTTCGCAGAATTCTGTTTCTGGATTTCAATGAATCGATCTGCATACGCCTGGAAACGCTCGGCTTCGTCCGCGGCAATATCTTCGCGCCAATCAGTACTGGGTTGTTTCATGGGCAGATTTGGTCAGCCCCCCTGGGACTGGCAAGCATTAGCGGCAGTTTTCCGCTTTGATGCCTCGGAGCGCCGCGGCAAATGCTTCCGGCTCCTCATAGTTAGGCGCGTGCGCGGATTTTTCAAACCAGATGATCCGCTTCGAAGGCGCCCGCAGATCCTTCACGTAGTGTTCTACGATTGGGTAGGGCGTATTCTGATCGAAGCGGCCCATCAAAAAGTACACAGGAATCTCGAAAGACGGCGCCTGCGTATAAAGGTCGAGCGTGTAAAACTGCGGCCAGACGCGGTACAGGGTCGTCGCAACTCCCAGGAAAAAGCGAACGTTATCCGCCAGTGAATAATCGGGAGAATTCCACATGATCGATCCCATGTACGAGAATGCGTCCAGACGATGTTCGCCGTGGAACATGGCGCCGCCATAGTAACCGAGCCATTTCCGCTCCACGCCGACATCGCGCAGAGACCTGTACGGGGGCTTTCCGATTTCGAGCAGCTGCTCGAATGCCTCCGCGTTGCTTTCGATCTGCGCCTGGCGAAGAACGAAATTGTACGAGAGCTCCTCGTTCTGCACGGCATTCACCATCTGCCCCACGCCGATGTACGCGCAGAAATCACCCGGATGACGATAGGCGGTCACCGCGCCCAGGTACGATCCCCAGGAATGACCCATGATGTATATCTTCTCTCGATTGAATTTCTTTTTCAGA
>CAZUJO010000306.1:0-4981 GCA_964619995.1 uncultured Leptospiraceae bacterium | reverse complement strand
GCGTCCTGCAGACCCTGCTCGTGCTCGACCTGCTTCATACACCGAGATCGCTCCTGTCGACCTACCTCGATGAACTGGATGCTGATCTCCTCGTAATCAAACCGCCAGTCGCTCCGGATCGCAAAACAGAAGTTATGCGAAAGGTTCACACGCTGAAAGGAAATGCGTCCGCGCTCGGGCTGCAGGCATTCGCGAGCGCGCTTCATCAGGCAGAGGACGCCCTTACGACGCCAGGGCAGGAACAGATCTACGGCGATTCAATTCGGGGACTGGACGATCTTCGCGGCGAATCCCGGGCGCTGCTCGACCGGATCCGGGATGCTGCCGCCTTGATGCCGTCTGAAAACTTCAGCGTCCAGGCCGTGCGCGGGATTTTTGAACGCCGCGGTCTTGCCGTGGATCTTGAAACAGCCGAATTTGAGAGCGGCCTGATCCCGCAGAAATATGAACGTCTGATCCGGGACTGCCTGGTCCAGCTGGCGCGCAATACGGTTGCGCATGGATGGGAAGATACGGCCGCCAGGACGGCCGCAGGAAAGAAGCCGACCCTTACAGTGGCGTTAAGCGCCGTTGAGCGAGGCGCGGAACTCGAAATCGTCTATCGGGACGACGGACGCGGCGTGGACCTGGATCGCGTGCGCCAGCGCGGACTTTCTCTTGGACTCCTGCAGCCCCAGGAGCCTTTCGATGAGAAGAGGGCGTTTGAATTGATTTTCGAAGCCGGTTTCTCTACCCGTACCAGCACCGAGACCACCATGGACGCCGGACGCGGGGTCGGGCTTGAACTCGTGCGGGCTTCCGTGCAGCAGGCTGGCGGCATCGTGGAAGCAGCCGGGAAGGCCGGTCAGTTCACTGAATTCAAGATCCGCCTCCCCCGCGTCTAATTGACTCGAGCCTGCTTGCGCCGCACGTTGGACAAATGGGCCTTCGCGCCGCAGTCATTCTCGTGTTTGCCATGATGGCCGGCGCGGCCGCAACCGGCGGGCTGTTCGGGGTGGCGCTTTTCTCGGCAGCCGTGGGCACGGGCCTGCTTGTATTCAGAAGCCATATCCGCGCCATTCTTCGACTTCGCGCTTCTGCGAACGCCATCCGCGGCGGTGACTACTCCGTTTCATCGGCATCCGATGCGCGCGGAGCTATCGGAGAATTCGCGCGCACGTTTGACAGCATGAGGATCGACCAGGGCCAGGCGGTGATGGCTTTGTCGGAAGTGTCGGACGACAGGGCGGCCTCCCAGGCCCGCTACCAGATTCTCTACGAGAATACACAGGATGTTATTTTCTCAATGCGCCCCAACCTGCAGATTTCCGACGCAAACCCGGCCGCGGCGAGACTCCTGGGCATTCGCAGACAGGAACTCAAAGGACGCAATTTCTTTGATCTCGTCAGCACTGGAGGCCAGCGGTCTCTTGCGCCCGTCCTCCTCATGCGGGTTCTCGCCGAGTTCACCGAAAAGAAAGGCTCGATGATTCGCCGCCTAACGTTCTTGCGCGATGACGGGAAGGAAACCCGTGAGTACGACGTCCGTCTGGAATTTCTCAATTCTCCGGGAGCAGACGAAATCATCGCGAGAGCAACTCCCGTCCGCAAGGACGTGCTGCTGGCCGGTCTGGTCAGTGAGTCGCTTTCGTTCCGCATGCACGGCGATCTGATGCTGGTGGACACTCTGGCTCAGCGCCTTGCGCGCAACCTTCCCCGTTATTGCACAGATGAGGAGAGTTTTTCTATCAGCCTGGGGCTGCGGGAAATCATAATCAACGCTATTGAGCACGGCAACCTGGCAATCACAAGCGAAGAAAAAAGCGCGGCCATGGCCGCCGACACCTACATGACTCTCCTCCAGGAACGCGCGCGCGATCCACGGTTCAAGGATCGAATGGTGACGATATCCTACTTGCTCGATGCAAAGCAGGTAGTTTACACGATTACAGATGAAGGAGACGGATTCGATCATGCGAGCATTGCGCAGAATGCCATGCCCGATGCGCACAGGGCGCACGGACGCGGCATTCTCATTACGCAGACATGCTTCGACTCTGTTGTCTACAATGAGAAGGGCAACAGCGTGGAATTGAAAAAATCGTTCGCGTAGGGGCTCAATGATGGCCGCTGTGATCTGCCGGCGGATTTCCTGGCTGAGAAGGATTCTGCATCGGGTGCATTGGATGCATTTCCTGCATCTCGTGCATGCCCATCTGACAGCCCTTTCCCTCTTTGCGCATGGCTTCCATTTCTTTCATGTGTGCGCGCATTTCCTGGCGCTCAGAAAGCAGTTCCGTCAGAATTTCTCCCATAAGGTCGACCTTCTTCTGGCCCGTCGCAGATTTCAGGTCGGCGAGCATTCGATCGAGCTTCGCATCGCGCGCCTTCCGCGCTTCCATCATCTTCTCGTGCTTCGCCTTGCAGGCCGGGTCAATTTTCTGCGCCGGGGGTTGTTGCGCCTGCAGCGCGGCCGAGGAAAGGAGGATCATAGCGATCAGGTTTCTTTTCATAACGAAAAGGAACTTCCCTGTCCTGTTTCTGCACCCATTTTTTCCGGGCCAGCCTGCGTTCAGTGCGACTGATACAGTCTGGCATACCGGGCGTAGAGATCCGGTGTTACTCCCTCCTCAATGATCTTTGGGTACAGGCGGGCGGAAGGCCGGAGCACACGCCGAAAGCCGTTCTTCGGATCCATGGAGGCAAGGCCGAATTTCGCCTCGAAACCCTCGGCCCATTCGAAATTGTCCATCAGCGACCAGTGAAAGTATCCCTTTACGGGAATGCCGTCATGAACAGCCTCGGCCATCTCGGCGATGTGCGTAACGAGCAATTCCTGGCGCAGCTCGTCCTCATCGCGCCCGTCTGCGGTTCCGTTCTCAAGCACGTAAATCGGCTTCCCGTAGCGAATGTAAGATTTCTTTAATATTTCATAGAATCCGCGCGGATAGTGCGCCCAGCCGAGATCATTGATGCGCTCGGCGGGATCGTCGTGGTCCGCCATGAGAACGCGGAAAGCCGCGGGAGCAAACACGTTCGATTTTACGTAATGCCGACCGTAGTAGTTGATGCCGAGATAATCCATGCTGTCCTTGAGACCTGGTATTTCCTCGCTGAAGTCGGTATTCGAAACGGAGAGGCGCCCGGTCTTCACTGCGTCGACAAAATCCCAGATGAAGGCCTGTTCGATTTTTCCGGCAATGATGCCATCGAGAGGTGCATAACGTCGATACCCTTCAAAAGCACGCGTGTGCATGGTAAAGCCGACTTCTGCTCCTGGATTCTTTTCGTGGATGATGCGATACGAAAGGGCATGCGCCTTCAGGAGAGTGCTCATCACACCTGTTACTTTGCTCACATCCGACCTTGTCTCAAGCGGCGGATGCACGCCCTGCATATAGCCGGCGTACACGAAGACCATTGGCTCATTCAACGTGCACCAGTGGCCGACGCGCGAACCGTATCGATTCACAACCGCGCGGACAAACTGTTCAAACAATGCAAGCGCATCGGATCTTTCCCAGCCGCGCTTCCCGTCCTTCTCTTTCCAGAACCAGGCGGGCGTGCTGAAATGAAAGAGCGTGACAGAGGGTTTGATGTGATTGGCTTCCAGCGCAGCGAAGAGGCGGTCGTAGTGAGCGAGGGCAGACGCGTCCGGTTCTGTCATCCCTTCTCGTGGAAAGAGCCGATCCCAGGCAATCGAGAAGCGGTAAGCGTTGTTTGCCATGCCCTTCGCCATGGCGATGTCTTCTGCAACGAGTGATTCGTGATTCGTCTTTCGCATCACAACGTCAAGAGGCAGGGATCCAAGATTGTGAATGTGGCCGGGCTTTGCCTCGCCCGGAGCCAGAGTTTCGAAACGCCGGCCCGCATACGCGTCCCGGATAAAATCCGCCCAGTTGCTGTTCGGCGTGGACTCAATCTGTTCGGCTGCCGTGGCCGTTCCCCAGAGAAAATCCGCGGGAAGCTTCAGGGTGGACTCAAGCGCCGGTTTTGTCAGACTGCTTGCGCTTCGCGGATTCCCGCATCCTGGCAGAAAACAAAGGCCGAAAAAACTCAATAGGAACGTAATAATCACTCGTTGCATCGTCATGGCACCCCGCGAGCGACATGAACAGACTGACGGATTCCTGCAATCATTTTCGAGCGAAATCAAAAACATGATTGATCAATTGACCTGGCGGGTATGGTCTGCTGTCCTATGACAGCCCTGCGCTTTTCTGCGGCCTTCCTCTTTCTTGCCTCTACTATCACTGCAACCCCGACAAAGATTTCACACTGGGAATACGCGCCCGGCGCAAGTCGGGATACCGCCGACTGGAAGCCAATTGCCCTTCCCGTGAACCTCGCAGACAAAAAAGGCTTCCTCGGATCGGACGGTTGGATCGTCTTACGGGGCGAAATTGATGATCCTTCTATACTAGATTCGTCCCGTCCGCTGGCAATTGACGGCGGGTGGATGTCAGATGTTGCAGAAATCTATATCAACGACGTTCTTGTGGGCCGCCTCGGAAATTCGGATCCTTACGAACCGGGTGCGTACCGGTATTTCCTGAACACAGTTCCGAATAACATCGCGCCGGCGAAACACAACTATGTGTTCATTCGCGCATACGGCGGCCGCGACTATCCGGTTCACTTCATGGAGCAGCCTTCGATCGGACCGGCAGATGAGCTCTACAGCGACTTCTACCTGAGGGAAGTAATATCATTCATCCTGCTCGGCGTCTATCTGGTTGTAGGCGCCTATCACGTGCTGCTTGCCGTTAAGCGATCACGCGAGACATACAATCTATTCTTCGGCGCGTTCTGTATTGTCCTGTCAGTTTACTGGTTCTTCCGAATGGGAAGCCGCGACCTTGTTTTTGCGCATCACGTGCTCCTTCGCACAAAGATCGAATACACGGCTCTTTTCGTGATCGGCCCCCTGTTGATCGCATTTCTCAGCCAGTTCTTCAATCAGAAGTACGATCGAATCGGCCTGTTTGCTTCGGCGCTGTAC
>CAZUJO010000305.1:0-5039 GCA_964619995.1 uncultured Leptospiraceae bacterium | reverse complement strand
GCATTGAGCTGTTCGGCAACACGAAAGCCGAGGAGCTTGAAGCGCACATCCTCGAAGGATGCCCCCGGGCCCGCGTCAAAATCAAAGACGACACGGCACACGGATCGGATCCTCTGCTTGCGATCGGCCCGGCCAGGTCCCTGGATTTCCGAAAATCATTTCATCGAACCACACCGGAAGTTGTGGATAATACCGCATCGGTCCTGGTGAAAACAAAGGAGGATGCCCGGCACCTCCCCATGATTCAAGACCGCGCCCTGTTTGTCTCCGATGGCAGCGCGCTCAATGTGCGGCCGAGGGCCCTCTTTTCTCTTGAGAGAGACGCATACCTGGCGTGCAAATTCAGCGGCCTCCAGGCAAGTCCGCTGCTCATCGATGCGCGCAACGAAGAAGAGTTCATCAAGACAGTCCTTTCCCTTTCGTCCAATGCATCCGTCATACGCCTTTCGCTGCTCCAGAGAACCATGGCCCGTCAAATCGCGGAGCGCATCGCCGAGCAATCGCCGATTCCTGTAATTCACGCGGACTATCTGGAAACTTCCGCAACCATCGCCGCGATCGTTCAAAATGCGCTGGCATTTCACAAACAGACTCTGGCGGAAAAGTCGGTCGCAATCGTTGGACTCGGGCCTGCAGCCCTCGGCCTTTCCACGCTTCTTCGCAAAATGGGAGCGTCGAAGCTCTACGGAGTCGACACGGAATACGCTCTGAATTCACGGTTTGAGAAAGACGGCGGACTGGCCAGTTCGCTGGAATTCGCCGTAGAACGCTCCGACATCATCATCATCAGCCCCTCCACGCCGGTTCTTCTGGATTCGCGCAAAATCCGCGAGGGTCAGATCGTTCTTTCTTTCACGGAAGGCACGCTTGACTCAAGCGTACTGTCACCGGAAGTCCTGAAGACGGTGCACTTCTGCCAGGAGCCTCATCCGATCTACGCTCTGCCGGGATTGCTTGCCGGTGTTCAGTCAGGCGCGCGGCCCGACATAGAAATTTCGCTGCGGATTGCCGAGGTCCTCGTAGATCGCTGCGGAGAAAATCGCTTCCTCCCCATCCCCTCCGAGGCGCTCATCCGCTCGGAAGTGGATGCAGTTTCACTGTCATCCGTTAGGCGCTCCTGATCTTCTCAGAAGCGCCGCTCAGAAAACGCTCTCGTCAATAATCTTCTTCGTGTCCGGCTCGCCCGTCTTCTGGAAGAACGCAAGGGCCAGCTCTGACCGGTCTGTGAAGAATCCGTCCGACCCGAACTGCGAAATCAACCACAGCTGCCATTTCTTATTGATTGTGTATGAATGCACCAGGCGTCCTGCGCGGTGCGCAGGACCGGTATGCCATGGGTAGCTCAAATAGCCGACCGGACCGAGTCCTGCCTCAGCGCTCTGCGCATCCGCAATGATCGCGCTCCACGCCTGGGTTTTTCCCATGTCTTCATCCACGAGATAAACCCGGGGAACCGACGGCGCAAGCTCGCGCAGCTTTCGCACCGATCCGAGATCAAATGATTGAAAGAAAACTCTGGCTTTGCCGCAGCCCACGCGCACAGGAGCAGCCGCTGATTCTGCCATCAGCGAAGGTGTTTCGGCACAGTCGCCGGCCCCGATCCATTTGCGCCGCGTAAGGAGCGCGACGATGTCTTTCTCCACGCCCGGATAACGTTCCGGGGACTTCGTTTCAAGATAGACTCCCGGACGATTCGAGCCGCCCTCAGCGATCGCAAGCATCTGCTCAACCGTCTGAATTTTCAGGCCGCGATAGCGGTCATTTGCGCGCTCCGGGAAAGCCGCATTGAACCAGGAACCTGCATCGAGTTTCAGAAGCTCATCATAGGAGAACTTATCGATCGTGTCTTTTTCTCGGCCGGGAAACACTTTCGCGACGTCGGTGGTGCGTTCGAGCGTATCATCGTGGAACAATACGAGAACGTTGTCTTTCGTCCTCTGCACATCGCCTTCCAGGTAGTCTGCGCCGAGATCGCGCGCAACCAGATACGCCGCCCGCGTTTCTTCCGGCGCAAGGTATGATGCCCCACGGTGAGCTATGACGGCTGGATACGGCGCGCCGATTTCGGCCGCAATGGTGCGCCCCGCATGTGGAGGACTCAGGAGCCGCGAATATACAAAGAAGCCCAGAATCAAGACTTCCGGAATGAGAGTAATGAAAAGCAGAATGCGAATGCCGCGCAGAGTCATGGATCGACTCTCGGCCCTCCGCTGACTCTGTCTGTCTTTTTTTCTGGAGGCCGGTCAGGGAGATTGCTTCTCGAGATTCCTCAGGAAGCGAATTCGATTTTCTTTTTCCGGTGACGTCCATTCGGCGGGGGAAAAAACATCCGCCCTGTACGACGCAGTCCGCAGCTCTCCCGGAAATGGTTTCATGAATTCCTGCCAGGGCTCTTTTTGTTCGCGCGGTTTCAGGGGAACGCCCTGCTCGATGTTCTGCCGCACCATGGACGGCGTTACCGGCGAATTGTTTCTCATCCCGCGAAGCCCGCGCACCACGTAAGGTCCATTCCGGCCGCTGTCGCGGATCACCTTGCCAAAGAAGCGAAGCTCCACAGATTGCTGCCCGGCCTTCAGATCCCCTTCGTACGAAGCGGTGGCGACGGGCCGCCCGCCAGCCTGAAAGAGATTGGCCTCGATCACGAAATAACCAGGCTTGAGAACTCGCACGGGAACAAAGACAACAAGATGACCGCCCCGCGCCTGCTCACGAAGCCCTGAAACGAATTCCGCGACGTTATGCGGCGTTGAAAACCAGTGAGCGCGCTGATTGTGTCTTCTTCCCTGAACCCGGAAGTCCGCCTCTAGAAACATGTCCCCCCAGTCCTTCGCGCCGGGCCGCACGACAAACGTGTGAATCCCGTCGGCGGCCCGGTCGCCGTTTGTCCCGGTGTCGCCGGCATAAGCCGCTTGAGACGCAGGGACGGTTTTCTGGCCGTCCTGTATGTAAGTGCGAAACTTCACCGAATCGATTTGAACAACCTCGCCCCGCTCATTCTTACAAGAGAGGTAAACGTGAAACGGACTCGGCCCGCATGAGACCGCGCTTTCCGGAACCATGGTGCATTGATTCGAAGAGCCCTGCACAGGAACCGCGGGCCGCTCGGAGGAATACGGATTGATTAGATCGACCTGACCTGCATTGAGCGGGCGGCTGTCCGGCGGATAGCGGGCCCATTCACGATAGCGCTCAAGTTCGGTCGGTTCTGCCGTCAGGCGGCATACAAAGGCAAACAGGCAGGCGATGAAGGCCCGCATCATGCTTCAACGACGTAGAAGATACTGCTCTGCAATCCCAGGCCAGCCTGGGCGTGCGCAAGCGTGCGCGATACTCCTTTGACCTGAGAAGGTCCTGCCTGACCGGTCACCTGAAGCGATGCCTCCATAATCCTGGCAAGACCCGAAGCATAGATCACGCCGCCCGATAACGCGCCCCCTGAAGGATTCACGGGAGTTTTTGATGAAAAGGAAAACTCGCCCGCTTTCGCGGCATCGTGCGCCTTGCCTGGAGCCGCAAGGCCGATGGCCTCTGCCAGCATGAGCTCCTGATGCGCGTAGTTTTCGTGGAGTTCAAATAGTTGTATGTCACTTAGTTTCCGACCGGCCATTTCAAGGGCTTTTCCCGCGGCAATTCCTGCGTGTTTCAACCCCGACAAATCGCGGTAGGTCGGATAATATGCATCCCCGCTCATACCCACGCCGGTGATCCACGCTGCGTTCCTGGAATTTTCTCGCACGTATTCCTCGGAAGCGAGGATGAGAACCACGCATCCGTCACCGGGATAGGATGAAGTAAGCCGCGACAGCGGAGTTGCCGTCCTGCGCGAAGAGAGAATTTCGTTCAGGGAGAATTCGCCCGTTTCGCCGGCCATCGTGCGATCCGCGTTTCTCGCTCCGTTCGAGCGGTTCTTCAGAGCCACTCCTGCGAAATCTTCCTCCGATGCGCCCGTGCGACGCATGAAGTAGTTGGCCTGCAGCGCTGCGATTCCGTTTGCATCGGCTCCAACAGGCCGCAAGTAGAACGGATCCGCAGACATGCCGCTGAACGCGGAAAGGCTGCATTGACTTGCCTTCGAAAAGGCCACGACCATGGCCGTTTTGAACTTTCCGGAAAGCAGACGCGCCATTGCATAATGAACAGCCCAGGCGCCGTCCCTTTCCACTTTCGATTCGTCTTTCAAGAACGAGCCCGCCGGCTCAACCGTATACACGTGGTTGATGGCAATGCCATCCATGATATCGTCGCCCGCCTGCACGATCGTGTCGATGTTTTCGATCGTAAGACCTGTCTGCTTCAGCGCTTTCTTCACGGTGAAGAAAACCAGGTCCTCTATGGACTGATCCAGGTTTTCTTTTTCAATGGTAATCCCGTGACCGATGATGCCGACGCGCATGGTTGATGGGGGATGACTGGAAGTTGTCTGTCAAGCCGAACAGGCGAAGGAAGCAGGAGGCCCCTTTGAGCCTCCCGTCAGGAGAATCTCGCCAGATCATGATCTGGCGATTCTAAATCCGTTACAGTTTCTTCTTCTGTCCCCAGATCCAGGAAGAAGAGCAGACTCCGTGGTTCTTGTCAGAAGCGTGGGAATTGCCTTTCTTGCATTTTCCGCCCTGTCCGTCGTCGACTTCATCGTCATCTTCGTCATGATGACCTGAATTGCCGTGATGGTGATCATCGTCTTCTACGCTGCCGCCGGAATGGTGATCGTCATCTGAAGAGCCGCCGGACGTAGATCCTCCGCCCGAAGTAGACCCTCCACCAGAGCTCGTTCCACCGCCGCCGGTCGAACCCGCATTGTCTGTGATCGCATTCAGAATATCGTAGTAAGCAGTCACAGCGCTGCTGTCCGGAGCCGGAATCGCAGCATCGGCTTCCGCAAAGCTAGCATCGCCCGTCATCGCAACGTCCAGGATGCACGCATCAAGAACGACCGGATCCGTAATCCCTGCGGCCTGGCAGATCTGAGTCGCGCTTGCGACCACTGCTGGATCAAGCGCTGTGATTTTGTCCGGTGTGCCGTCGAAGGATCCCACCGCCTG
>CAZUJO010000304.1:4807-5045 GCA_964619995.1 uncultured Leptospiraceae bacterium | reverse complement strand
GTGTGGGCCAGATCGTAGAGAACCGTTACCCTAAAATTGTCCGTGAACTCGAACGAGACCGTCCGGACCTTGCCCTCCTCGTGCGCGTCGTTACTGAAGCCATCCAGGAAATCAGCCCGGATTTTGAGTTCGTGATGTATGATGCCGACACGCGCCGAACGTTCCTCGAAAGGGCGATGATCAGCGAAAAGAAGACACTCTTTGTGCGCGATACTTCACGCGAAGACACATACTATTC
>CAZUJO010000304.1:0-4797 GCA_964619995.1 uncultured Leptospiraceae bacterium | reverse complement strand
ATTCACCGCTCGGAATCTTTGGAATCACGAACTTCGAGAAGGACTTTCGCAGGATTGCGCGCGAAGAGGGCTATGAAGAAGCTGAAAAATTCTTCGACAATTACCGGCGCGAAGAGCTGACGCAGTTCATTGCAAACTATATCTGCACCCCAATCATACTGCTCGACCGGGTGATCGGTCATATCAAAGTCTATTCAACGGTCCTCGACAAAAAGAATCTCACTCCTGACGACGCGCAGCGACTGGATCTGCTCGTACAGCTTTTGAACTATGCGCTCAGCAAACACGCAATTGCCGAGCATTACTTTTCGCTTCATAATACCAAAGTTGTAAACATCAGCATGAGCGGACTCCTGTTCGAGATTCAAGACACGAACGTGTTCAACTATCTGCTCGATCATGACCGGCTCAAGATCTGCATTCCAATTAAGAGTCACGAACTCGAGATGCGCGCAGAGATTACGCGTCTTCTTCCGGGCAACAATGGATACCGAATCGGCGTCATGTTCTTTCAGGGCGCGCCCGATGACTTTCATGTGCTCGAGGGATTCATTCACGAAAGAATTCGCGCGATGCTCAGGTGATTCGGAATATTGATTTGACTTCCCGGCGCCCCCGTTCTCGTATCACGGTGTGAGCCGACCCTTTACGATCAGCCTCCGGCTGAAGATCACGGTTTCTTTCTTTCTGGTAAGCGCCCTGGTCAGTGTCATTCTGTCCATGCTTTCCTATGAACTTCTGGCCGACACGCTGACGCGCGAACTCAAAGAGCGTCTCAAGAACATTGCCTACCTTGGCGCAGCTTCGCTCGATACAGAGGCGTTCGCACGCCTTTCGGCAAGGGCGGGAAGAGAACTGTCCGAAGATGAACGCGACGAGGTCGAAGACTCAAGGGCCTACAGGAAGATATCAGACCAGCTGAATAAAATCAGGGATACTGCGCCAGCGTTGATTCGCTACGTGTATACATTCCGCCCCGGACCAAAGGCAGACAAACCCATCTACGTCGTGGACGCAGATGCGCTTGAAGACATTGAAAAGCAGGCTCAGGGCAAAGAACACGACGAGATATCGCACTTCGGCGCCGAATACGACATGGGTCCTTTTCCGGAGGGGCAGACTGCCGTAAACAAGGGACAGCTGCTTGTCGAAAGCGAATTCCGCTACGATGCTCCTTACAATGTGTACTCTGTAACCGGGTACGCGCCAATCTACAGCGCGAATCAGAAATACCTGGGTGCTCTCTGCATCGACATGGCGGACACGGATGTGCGAAAGGCTCTGGCACGCGCGCGCGATCTCGCCATCATGGTGGGCGCAGGCGCGCTTGTGCTGTCTCTCGTCGCGGCGCTCTTCATCGGATCTCTGCTCACACGCGCGATTCTGTCTCTCGACGCGGTGGTCAAACGATTCGGCGACCGGGATTTTTCCGTTCGTTCGCACGTCCACACGCACGATGAAGTGGGAAACCTGAGCATCAACTTCAACAACATGGCCCAGATCATTCAGGACTACAGCGCGCGGCTTGAATCGTTGCTCGCAGCGTACGGTAAGTTCGTACCGCACGATCTCCTGAAGCTTCTCGACAAACAAAGCATACTTGACGTTCGGCTCGGAGATCAGGTGCAGCGCGATATGACCGTGCTGTTTTCCGATATACGCTCTTTCACAACGCTTTCCGAGTCCATGACTCCGCGCGAGAATTTTGAATTTATCAATTCCTACTTGAAGAACGTAGGGCCTGTCATTCGCCAGAACAGCGGCATCATCGACAAATACATCGGCGATGCAGTGATGGCTCTCTTTCCGCGGAATGCGGCCGATGCGCTGAATGCCGGCATCGATATGTTCCGCCGGGTCGAAGAATACAATCACGGCAGACGCCGGGCCGGCTACGTGCCTGTATCGATCGGAGTCGGAATTCACACGGGCAAACTGATGCTCGGAACTGTGGGCGAAGAAGAGAGAATGGATGGAACTGTAATCTCTGATGCGGTCAATCTGGCATCGCGGCTCGAAGGGCTCACGAAGTATTACGGCGCGCGCTTGATTACGACTGCATACACGCTGCGGAGCGCAGGACACCCGGGAATTTATACGGCCAGATTTCTCGATCGCGTTCAGGTGAAGGGAAAGCACGATGCCGTAGAAATCTTTGAACTTCTGAACGCTGATTCGGAAGATATGAAGCAGCGGAAGGTGGACACCATGGCTGCCTGGGAGCGGGCGCTGGCAGAATACTACGGAAGAAATTTTGATCTCGCAATGAACGTTCTCGGCCATATTCTGCGTCACAATCCGGACGACGCGGCTGCGAAACTTTATATGGAAAGATGCCGTTTGCGCTCAATTGAAGGAGTCAGCGCCGACTGGACGGGCGTTGAGAAGATGACGGAGAAATAGTAAGGCTTCGAGCAGGCAGGAGCGCGAACAAGTCGCGCTGGCTGCCTGCTGCAGTATGAGATTTGGAAACTTACTTTGAGGCCATCAGGTGCTTGTGCACCTGCGCTGCGCACTTACGGCCCTCAGAAATAGCCCAGACAATCAGAGACTGCCCGCGACGAACGTCGCCGCATGCATACACATTCGGCAGAGTCGTTGCAAAGCTTCCGTCTTCAAGGCCAAAGGTAGCCTTTACGTTCTTTCTTTCGTCCATCGCCATACCGAGCGCTGTGAGTTGTGAAATCAATCCGTCCTGGACAGGATTCACGAAGCCCATCGCCAGGAGAACCAGATCGGCTTCCCATTCAAACTCGGATCCGGGCACATCAACGAACTTTCCATTTTCGAATGCAGCCTTGCATCCGTAGATGTGTGTGACTTCGCCTTTCGCGTTTCCTTTGAATCCTTTCGTGCTGATCGCCCATTCGCGGATCACGCCCTCTTCGTGGCTCGAAGAAGTGCGAAGGATGCGAGGATAGGTCGGCCACGGCGTCGATGCCGGGCGCTCTTTCGGCGGCTCATCGAAGATCTCAATCTGACGGATTGATTTTGCTCCGTGGCGGTTTGAAGTGCCGACGCAGTCGGAACCCGTGTCGCCGCCGCCGATTACGATCACATGCTTTCCTTTTGCGGAAATCAGATCGGGAACTGTATCGCCTGCATTCACTTTGTTCTGTCTGCGGAGAAAATCCATCGCGAAGTGAATTCCGTGGAGCTGACGGCCCGGAAGCGGCAGATCACGCGGCACTTCACATCCGAGCGCGAGAACGACGGCATCGAAGCTCTTGAGAAGTTCATCTGCTTTCAGATCTACACCTACATGAACGCCTGTCTTGAATGTGACGCCTTCAATTCGCATCTGCTCGATGCGGCGGTCGATCAGCCATTTTTCCATCTTGAAGTCAGGAATCCCGTATCGCAGGAGTCCGCCGGCGCGGTCGTTCTTTTCGAAAACGGTAACCAGATGTCCCGCACGCGCCAGCTGCTGCGCGCATGCGAGACCGGAGGGGCCTGATCCAACTACAGCGACTGTCTTTCCAGTCAGCTTCGAAGGAGCCTGCGGCTCTACCCATCCTTCCGAAAATCCGCGGTCAATGATCGTACGTTCGTTGTACTTGATCGTCACCGGCGGATTCGTAATTCCGAGAACGCAGGCGCTTTCGCACGGCGCCGGGCACAGTCTTCCCGTAAACTCGGGGAAGTTATTCGTTGAATGAAGATTCTCGAGCGCATCTCTCCATCTGCCTTTGTAGATGAGATCGTTGAACTCAGGGATCAGGTTATCAACCGGACAGCCGTATTCGCCGTGGCAGAACGGAATCCCGCAGTCCATGCAGCGAGCGCCCTGCTGCTGAGCCGTCGCCTCGTCCGGAGTCTTTTCAAACTCGCGGTAATGCTTGATCCGTTCCGAAGGCGGCTCAATTTCCAGCGAACCGCGCTGGAATTCCATGAATCCAGTGGGCTTTCCCATGTTACGCTCCCGCCGACCGTGTTTCGGTCGGTTCAGTGAGGAGTTGATGCTCCTCTTCAATTTTCTTCAGCGCGATCTTATAATCGCCAGGAATAACTTTCACGAACTTGCGGCGGAGACGGTCCCAGTCGCCCAGGATGAATTCCGCAAGAAGCGAGCCCGTGTATTGCTTATGACGGGTCACCATTTGAAGAATTTCATCTTCGTCGCGCGCATCCGGCTCTTCAAGATCGACCATGTCCGGATTCACGAGACGCGGGAAGGTTCCATCCATATCGAACACGTACGCGATCCCGCCGGACATACCTGCCGCAAAGTTGCGCCCCGTTTTTCCGAGGACAACAACGCGGCCGCCCGTCATGTATTCGCAGCCATGATCTCCAAGTCCTTCAATCACCGCATGAGCGCCTGAGTTTCGCACAGCGAAACGTTCACCGGCAAGTCCGTTGATGTAAGCCTCGCCGCCCGTAGCCCCATAGAGACAGGTGTTGCCCGCGATGATATTCTTCGCAGGATCGTAGGACGTTCCTTCAGGAACGCGCACAATCAATCGCCCGCCAGAAAGGCCTTTGCCGACGTAGTCGTTCACCTGTCCGTGAATCTCAAGCGTGATGCCCTTGTTTACAAAGGCTCCGAAGCTCTGACCTGCCACGCCGTGGAAGCGAATGTGGATGGTCCCGTCCGGAAGTCCCTCTTCGCCGTGACGCTTCGCGGACTCACCGGCGAGCATAGCGCCCACCGTTCTGTTGATGTTGCGGATTGTAATATCGAACGCAACTTTCTCTTTTTTCTCGAGAGCAGGCTTGCACCGCTCAATGAGCTCTTTGTCGAGCTGCGTTTCGAGACCATGATCCTGCGACTTCGTACAGTAGAGTTCCGTCGGG
>CAZUJO010000303.1:0-5058 GCA_964619995.1 uncultured Leptospiraceae bacterium | reverse complement strand
CACCGAAACAGGGGCCCGATCGACTTGAGGATGGCCAGCCCGGTTGGAGTGGCGAGCTCCACATTCTCCTTCTGAATAGCGCCGGGCACAGGAGCCACCGGCATACCCCGCAACAGATTGGCGCTGGCCGGCGGCGGAACCGGATGAACCCCGTGCGCGATCTGCACAAAACCGCGGCCTACAGGAATCGCAGAAGAGTGAATTTCGTCTGCGCCGGCTTTCTCCAGACAGAGGGCGGCAAGGAGCACATCAATGATGGAATCGTACGCGCCGACTTCGTGGAATGCAACCTCTTCGATCGGCATTCCGTGTGCTTCGGCCTCCGCCCGCGCAAGATGATAAAAGATATCGCGAGCGCGCGCGATCACCGGAGCAGGCAGGTCCCGCGAGACCAGGAAGCGTTCCAGGTCCGCATAACGTGTATGCCAGCCTCCTCCGTGCGGGTCCCCATGGGTCAGTCCGTGCGCATGCGAATGAGCCTGCGAGTGATGATGGGAATGTGCGTGCGAATGCGCATGCTGATGGGAATGATGATGCAATTGCACCCGGCTTTCAGAAGCCTTCGCGCGAATCTGAAGCTTCCCGGAGGGCACGGAATCTCCGCCGGTCCGACCGATCGCTTCGATGGTTCTCTTCCATGTTTCGCCGTGCGCGCTGACTTCGATCGATGTTGCTTTAATAGAAGCTCGAATCACCGGCCGGATTTCAATTTTGACATCCGGCCAGCCAATGCGAGCGGGCAGCGCGCGAACTTCCTCTTGCGAGATCAGCCCGGCGTCGAGAAATGCGGACGCGAACATATCGCCCGCAATTCCGGAGACACACTCAATAAAAAGTGTACGCATGCTCCTGGATGGAGCTTACCAGAGATTCTGCCACCATTTTCTCTCTTCCGGATCGGACGCTCCAAGCCCCATCTTCGCGCGGATCGATTCGATGGTCCATCCCGTAAGACGAGCCAGGTTCTCTGCTTCCTGGTTCTGGCGTTTTCCAAGTTCCTTCTTATATTCCTGTCCTGCAGGGCACGACAGGTCCCCGCGGAACGGATGCTGCATGATGTAGCGGGCCTGAAAGTTTGACTTATCTCCGGTCTGCTGAAACACTAGATCTTCGGGGAAATGCGCATTGTCGTAGCGCACGTGGATGCGGGTGACGAATGCCGGAACCGACCCGCCCTGTGAGTCAACCGCCCAGAAAACACCGAGCTTCTTGAGTTCTGCGGGCGACAGGGGATCGGCGGCGCACGGATCGCACCATGCCATGTCCCAGGCGTGCTCGATGAAAACGGCGCGCATGTCTTCCTTGCGTACCATTTCTGAGAACATCGCTTTATAGAAGTCCGCAAACTCAGCTTTTACGTATTCCGGCACGTTGATGTCGCTCGGGAGTTTCACAGAGCGATAGTTCGTAGTTTCCACGCGGCCGTTCTTCGTGATGGCAAAGACGAACAGTTCCTGCGGTCCGTTCGCATTCACCATTCCGAGACGGATTGGCAGCATGAACTTCGGAGACTCATATGCAATCTGCAGAGGACGAAGATTCGTAAATCCCGCTTTTGCCTGCTCTTTCAAATTCACTTTGGCGACGAAGAAACGCATGTTCTGTTTGATATAGCTGCCGAGGACCTGGGAAGCGCCCGCAGGGATTTTATAGCCGTTGTCCTTCAACCACGTTTCGAGCCCTGAGCTCTCTTTCGCCGACAGAATCAGAATGTCATACTCGCCGACTGTATACTTTGCTTCGATCGTTACGCCGTGACTGTTGCGCGGTCCCTGCAAGTTTGGATTGGCCGTAGGCACTTCGCTGCGGCGGACATCATCGCGCTCTTCTTCGTATCTCCTGCGATCGCAGGGGTTTGCATCAAAGTATTCCACAAGACGAGGAGATGTAAACGCGTCGACGTGCGCGATCGCGGAAGGATCGCCGACATTGATCTGTCCACGCTGCAGAAATGTTGGAACGGGCACAACCACGGCAAATTCCTTCAAATCGCCCTGAAAGTCATTCGCCATGGTCAGAACGGTGCGATCTCCGTCCCGGACCATAACCACGCTCGATGCGCGGTTAAACAGCTTTGTGTCTGCCTTTGCCACATAGAATCCGCAGAACGCATAGACAACCTCAAGAGAGGCGAATAACGTTAACGCGGCTGTTGATATTTTAAGCGCTGAGCTGAACTTCATCTTTCTTTCTCCATTGATAAATCTCACCGCGGAAAAGGACGTCGAAGATAGGAACCAGGAACGAAACGACGAACAGAGACCACATGAGACCGTTTGTGCGAAACATTTTGAACGTTACGAGGTATGCGCCAAGAGCGACGAGAAACGCGTAGAAGATCCGGGCGGGGCGAGCATTCGGAGTCGTCTTCGGATCAGAAATCATAAAGAAGGAAAAGAGCAGAAGCGCGCCGCTTTCCAGCCTGTGCACGGGAATCGAAAGCGGCTCGCCAAGATACAGCGAGCGAAGGAGAATCATACCGCCGTAAAAGAGAAGAAAGGCGATTGTAACGTCCGCCCGCTGCGCGCGCATCACAACGAGGCCGCCGGCGCATGCGAAGAGAAATGCGTAGAAAGCTGTGTTCCCCCACTGTCCCGGAGAAACCCATGCGTTTTCAAAGACGAGAAGCGAGAAGATAATTGCGCCATTTGCCGGATTCAGAATGTGTTTTCCCCGCCATCTGAGAATGAACTTGCTCGCCATGGCGAATGACGCGGCGCAGAGGGGAATCCACCACGCATCGGCTCGCAGCAGCAAGCAGAGCGAACAGGACGTGATCAGCGCGCTGCGCAGCTCAATTTTTACGCGAAAAACGAGGCTGCACAGAATCTGCGTCGTGATCGCAGAGGCGATCGTCAATGCAACGTGCAGGGGTTTCACATCAAATCCAAGCGCCAGCGCCCCGTAGAAAAAGAGCGAATAGAGCGCGGCCAGTTGAAAATGACGGGGATCGTTCCACATACGAAGAATGGACAAAAAAAACAACAGAACCGTTCAAAAAAAATCTCGCAATCGTTCTTTTCTGTCTCAGTCTTCCTCCATCATGCTCACCATGACTGAATTTCTCATCGTCTTCAATGTGCTGGCCACGTGCGGCATTCTGATTCTTGCCCTTCTCCTGTTCTTGCGCAAGCCGGACGGCTCGGACAGCGGCCTGGATCGAGAATTGATCCATCGGCTCGATGCGCAGGACCGCCTGATCGAAAAGCTTGACCGCACTTTTCGTGAGGAATCCGCCCGAAGCCGGGAACAGAGCCTCAATTCAGCGCGCGCTGACCGGGAAGAAATCCAGTCCGCTCTTCACAAAGCCACAGATTCCAACAGCGCGAGGCTGATAGAGATGGCACGCCTCCAGCAGCAGAGCCTGGATGCGGTGCGCAAGGCAGTCGAGGACCGCCTGCGTTCGCTGCAGGAGGACAATGTAAAGAAACTGGAAGAAATGCGGGCCACAGTCGATGAGAAGCTCCAGTCCACTCTCGAACGCCGCCTATCGGACTCCTTCCGCCTCGTCAGCGACCGTCTGGAAGAGGTCCACAAGGGGCTCGGTGAGATGCAGCACCTTGCCGTCGGTGTTGGAGATCTCAAGAAGGTTCTGGCGAACGTCAAAACGCGCGGGAACTGGGGAGAAATCCAGCTGTCGCTCCTGCTTGAGCAGATTCTGTCACCTGACCAGTACGCGAAAAACGTTCGGACGCGCCCGGCCGGGTCGGAGCACGTCGAATTTGCGATCAAGATCCCGGTTCGCGATGAAATCATGTGGCTTCCGGTCGATTCAAAATTCCCCCAGGAAGTATTTGAACGTCTTACGGACGCGCAGGACCGGGCCGACGCAGAGGCCGTCGAGCGCACATCAAAGGAACTGGAATCGTTCATCCGCAAATCGGCCAGAGATATTTCTGAGAAATATGTAGAACCGCCTCATACGACGGACTATGCGATTCTCTTTCTGCCCACGGAGGGACTCTATGCGGAAGTGATCCGGCGCCCGGGCCTTGTGTCGGCACTCCAGTCAGAATATAGAATTGCGATCGCAGGCCCCACGACGCTCGCAGCGCTCCTCAACACATTCCAGATGGGATTTCGCACACTCGACATTCAAAAGCGTTCGAGCGAAGTCTGGAAACTGCTCGAACAGATCCAGCATGAGTTTGGGAAATTCGGCACTCTCCTTGAGAAGACACAGAAGAAGCTTCAAGAGGCCACGGACAACATTGAAAACGCGCGAGGGAGAGCGGACAAAATTCAAAAGAAACTTGGCCGCGCGGGCAAGTTGCAGCTCTATGCGCCGTCGGAGGATTTAAACGGGGACGAAGCGCAGGAATTGCTGGGCCTGAAGTAGGGGACGCATACTCGGGCGCGCCTTCCCGGGACGAAATGGACTAACAGCCAGGAACGGCGGAGCGCGCCGCTGATTTCAGGAACGCGCGAAATTCATCAGCGAAGCCTGGATGCCGCAGCGTCCATGCCGGCGCAACTTCTGCAGAACGCGGCCCCGTAAAATGCGAGCGAAGCAAAGGCTCGCTTTCGCGCAGACTCCACGCAAACAAAAAGAAAGCGGCAGAAACAGATGCCACATCCATGGCCTCTTCGCGCGAGGAAAGGTTTGCGTCATCCCACGGCAGCCGCCGCGCGGCCTCCGGTTTCATCAACCGTGCGCGAATCCATGCAGGTAAGACGACCTGAGAACCGCAGGCCGCAGGTCCGGCTGCTTCCAGAAAATAGGCAGCGCCTTCGTGAAACCAGTAGGGAGCGTCCCCGTTGTTGCGCGCGATGAGTGCATGCGCCATTTCGTGTCTGAGATTTTCGGCAGAGAACCCCGGACGCAGATAGATCAGGTCGCTCTTCGCATCAAACGCGCCGTGCGCGGCCAGGGCAGATTCAATCTGAATTCGCAGACCGGCGCGGCGCTCGAAGAAGCGGCTCCAGGATTCGCGGGTCGCAGCTTCGCCCAGAATTACCTGCCGCTGGGAGTGGGCCGTTCCTGCGGCTTCTGTCAGGTCCGCGCCCGATACAAGAAATCCGCTCAGCTCAACATCTGCCTGCCACGGAACCGATGCG
>CAZUJO010000302.1:2860-5065 GCA_964619995.1 uncultured Leptospiraceae bacterium | reverse complement strand
CCCGCAGCATTGGTAGGACGCGATCATTGACTATCAACGTTAGCCGCTCAGTCTTATTCAACGTTCTGTCTCTTGTTCTTTTTTCACAACTGCCTGCCGAGCCCCTCGCGATTCCCGGCGGCAAGTTCGCCGTTACCATACGAGTAGACAGAGAGCGCACCGCACCGGGTCGCCCGGTTGAGCGCGGAACAACCACGACGTTCGTTGATGCCGAGATCCTTGCCGCCGCGGAGGAAACCTTCGATGTCAGGTGGATCATTCGAAAGACAGAATATGCACGAAGTTCGGATCTGAATGGTCAGCTTCTCGACGCAATGTCGGGCTTGATGCAGGGTTTTGAAGTCCAGGCAAGAATCCTTGCGGGTCAGGAGGACGTGCAGGTTTTGAACAAGGACGCGATCAAGAGTCAGTACCGCGCCCTCTATGCGCGGGCTCAGGAAGTGATGCGGAAAAACAATGCCGAATCGTATTGGCGCACGATGTCGAGTTCTCTGGGTATGCAATCGGCCGAAGCCATGGAAAGCCAGGCGTCCGAATGGTATCTGCATTTTTACGATGCGGTTATCATTCCCTATCCAGAAAACAGCGGTCCCAGTGAAATCGAAGTGTCCATTCCCAATCGCATGACAGGCGAACAGCTTCCTGCCGTTATGCGATTTGAGTCCGTGAAGACGGGCAAAGAAATGCGCGTGAAACGGACAGTTCGGCCCACTCAGGCTTCGCTCGTGAAGTTGCAGCAGTCTACGATCGATCTCGTGAAGAAACTTTCACCGGAGATGGCGGCGAAACTCAAGGACTTGCCGCCGGCCGAAATGGCGGATACATTTACCAGCACGCTTCGATTTGACTGCGGACAATGGGTGTCGGAGGCGGAATACAGCCGTGTTATTATTCTGGCCGGTTCCAGCGATCGGACAACATATCATTATACTTCAGAACGCCCTTCGCGCTGCAAGCCGTGACTGGACACTGACAGCGGAGATTGATTCGCAATTTGTGCAGACTTGTCATTTTGCGCCCGGCTTCGCCGTTGCCGCGAAGGCGTTAGTCGGCGACTCTGGCAAAAAATGCGGGCTCTTTTTCAAATCGCCGCCGTTTGCGGCCTGCTGACCGGGTGCACCCAGGTTTTTCCGGTCGATTCGAGTTCAGTCTCACGCGACGCCGCTGTGCTGGCGTGGGCTTCAACCGCGCTGACGCGCCTTTATTTTGCCAGCGGTCCGAACAATCTGAATCAAACCTACACGGCGACCATTTCTGGAAACAGCATCACGGTGCGACTGCCGTACGGAAAATCCGCGTCCGCCGTTCCGACGATCGAAGGCGCCTCGCAGACGCTTCAAATCGGCGGCACGCAGGTTACAAGCGGCGTAACTCCGGTCGACTTCACAAGCCCGCGGACTCTTTCCATCTACGGGCTGTTTGGTGTTCGAGTTGACTACACGATTACTGTGCAGCCGTTTTCGCCGGTGTCCGATACTGCCATGCTTACCTGTTACGACGGTACAACTTCTGCGCTCTGTTCGGCAACGGCTGCGGCCTATCCCTGGCAGGACGCGGATTTCGTGAATGTGCCGAACCCGCGCGGCGCTCTTGCGCCGTCTGCGTTCGCCTCGTATCCGGCGGATTTTGTAAACATCGATCCGGTAACAGGACTCGTCTGGAAGGCATGCGATGAAGGCCGAAGCACGGTGACGTGCGGAACCGGTGTCTCGACTACGATGTCGCAGGCCGCAGCGGCAACCGCCTGCGCAAATCTGAACGGCTCAAACGGCGGAGCAGGCTTCGCGGGGCAGAAGAACTGGCGGCTTCCGACCATGATGGAACTCGTGAACATTCAGAAATATGACGTGGTTGCCGCATGGGATGCCGTGATCTTTCCGAACGCGGCGGCTTCGCCTCACTGGAGTTCGACGCTCATCCTGCCTGCCGCGACGAACGGCGCGGCTGTGTACGGGGCGCTGAGCCTGGTTGCAGTGGGAACGGCAGAGGCCGTGAAGTGCGTCTCGGGCGCGGCTCCGCCTGCGGCTGACTATACAGATAATGGTGACGGCAGCGTGCGTGACAATCGCACAGGACTCATCTGGCAGAAGTGCTCGATCGGGCAGACGAATGACTCCGTTTGCAGCGGCACGGCAACGCAGATCAACTGGCCGACTGCGCTTACGAGCTGCAAGAACCTGACGATTGGCGGGCGTTCCTGGAGAC
>CAZUJO010000302.1:0-2850 GCA_964619995.1 uncultured Leptospiraceae bacterium | reverse complement strand
AGACTGCCGAATACCATTGAACTTTCCACGTTAGTTGACATGACTCGCACGGCGACGCCTTATATCAATGTTACTTACTTTCCCAACGTTCCGCTGCTGGGCGCAAAGCAGCCCCGCTTCTGGTCCTCGACAACCAACGTTGCCAATGCGTTTTACGTGATCGGCGCGACGTTCGATACTCTGACCCTCGGCGCCGGACTGCCGGATACGAAAGGAACGACTGCCTCCGCCAGTGAAGAGTACTACGGCCGCTGCGTCAGCGGTCCATAGCGCATAACGTTAGCCCGGCGAAACCCTGAAGGTTTGCCGGGCATTGCGGTTACTGCCCCTTGCCAGGACCGCCCATGGGAAGGTCGGTCACGCTGAACGTCAATCCGTCGCCTTTTGTGGTCAGCTGCGTTTTAACCTCGCTCACGCGCCCTCCAATCAGGTACACAGCATACGTATGAGCGCGGGTCCTCTGATAAAGAATCACGCGATGCTGTGCCGCGTGGTGATACATGTAAATCACATGATCGTCGCGAAGCGCCGTGCTTGTGGGCGGGCCGACGGGTTCTGAGTCCGTCTGGGCCTGGCCAAACGGAATGACCTGCTCCGGCATACCGTATGTGTTGATCAACTGATCGCGGGACATTCCGATGATCCCTTCATCGGGAAGCTTTTCTGCTTCGACGATGCCGGAATAGGTATAGCTCAGGCAGGAGGACAGCGCAAGCGCGCCGGCGGCCGCAAATGCCTGGAGCGCAATTCGCAGTCTTCGTTTGTGTCCTGTTTGTTGATTCATGGCGACCTCATTGTGTTTTTGTACATAAACCCGGGGCCGCCGGAAGGTTCCCGGAATTTCGGCCCCGCGGTAAAAAAGTGTCAATCGATCCTCGCATTGCGCAGGCGCAGCGCATTGAGAACCACAGACACCGAACTGAACGCCATGGCTGTGCCTGCAATCCACGGAGCGAGCAGACCTGCCGCCGCAATCGGAATTCCCAGGGCATTGTAGAGAAACGCCCAGAAGAAGTTCTGGCGGATGTTGCGAACCGTAGCGCGGCTCAGCGCAATCGCAGAGCGTATCTTGCCCAGGTCGCCGTTTACGAGCACGATGTCCGCGGTTCCCATGGCAGCGTCGGTTCCGGTTCCCATTGCAATGCCGGCGTGCGCCGATGCAAGCGCCGGCGCATCATTGATGCCGTCGCCGGTCATGGCAACGCGCGCGCCGCCTGATTGCAGATCCTGAACAATCTGCGCCTTGTCGGCAGGAGAAAGACCCGCATGGATTTCCTCGATCCCGGCGCGTGATGCGACGATGCGCGCAGAGCGCTCGTTATCTCCGGTCAGAAGAATGGGCGTAATTCCCTGTGAGCGCAGATGCTCGACCGCCGCCTGTGAATCCGGCCGCAGCTCATCTTCGAGCGCGAAGAGAAGCCATCCATCGCCTTCGCCGCGTACGAGCGCGCAGACGACGCTCCGGCCCGCGGCGGACCAGGTGTCTGCCTGCCCGCGGATTCGTTCCGGAATGGCAGCTCCCTGCGATTCCAGATACGCGATGCTTCCAGCGTACACAATG
The DNA here is from genome assembly GCA_964619995.1 of uncultured Leptospiraceae bacterium. GTDB lineage: Bacteria > Spirochaetota > Leptospiria > Leptospirales > Leptonemataceae > JAEUSB01. The sequence goes on along the minus strand of CAZUJO010000302.1, from coordinate 1,289 downwards.
TCTTCGCCAACGCGCGCGAGGATTCCTCCGCCTGGTTCCGCTTCAAATTCGCGGACCTGAAACTGGTTGAGGCCTCTTCGCAGCCCTTCGCGCACAATCGCCTGCGCAAGCGGATGCGAAGACATGCTTTCGGCTGATGCGACGCGCGACAGAAGCGCGTTCTCGTCGCCGTCTGCCATGGTTTCTGTCACCGCAGGCTTTCCGGATGTGATCGTTCCGGTTTTGTCAAACGCAGCATGCGTAATCTGCGACGCCGATTCGAGCGCTTCCGCGTTGCGAAACAGAATCCCCATCTTTGCAGCACGGCCTGTCCCGACGAGCAGAGATACCGGCGTGGCCAGTCCCAGCGCGCACGGACAGGCGATGACGAGAACGGCCACAGCGCTTTCGAGCGCGCGGGCAACGTCGCCGCCGAGAAGCCACCAGAGGAGAAAGTCCACGGCTGCAATGCCCACGACCACCGGCACAAACACAGCGGAGATTTTATCGGCTGTCTTTTGCAGCGGCGCGCGGCTCGCCTGAGCTTCTTCCACAATGCGAATGATCGAGGCGAGCACGCTGTCGGATCCCACGCGTGTGGCTCGGATCCGCAGGAGGCCGTTGCCGTTGATGCTGCCGCCGATCACCGGTTCTCCCTGCGAACGCAGGACGGGAAGGCTTTCTCCGGTGATCATGGACTCATCGATCGCGCTTGCGCCCTCCACGATGATTCCATCGGCGGGGATCTTTTCGCCTGGAGCTGCAAGGAGCACGTCTCCTTCTTTAATGAAGTCGGAAGGGATTGTCTCCGTCGTTTCGCCGCGCACAACGCGGGCCCGCTCAGGACGCAGGTGCAGGAGACTTTCCACGGCGGCCGAGCTCTTCGCTCGCGCGCGCAGCTCCATCCATTTGCCTGCGAGAATCAGGGTGATCAGCGCGGCAGAGGTTTCAAAGTAGAGAGAAGCGATTCCGCTCGCCGCAGCCCAGATGCTGTAGCCATAGGCCGCGCTGGTCCCGAGCGCAACGAGCACATCCATGTTCGCCATTCGATTGCGAAGGGATCGAAACGCTCCCGCATAGAACGGCAGGCCGATCCAGAATTGAACCGGCGCTGCCACCGCCGCCTGCCACCACGGATTCATGAAGAACGCCGGCATGGGCAGGAATGAGAGGATCTCAAAGTGGGCCGCCATCGTGTAGAGAAGCGGCGCCGACAGGATCGCCGAAAGAAGCAGACGAAACTTGAGGGATCGTTCTGCCTTGCGATGCTTTGCTTCGACCACAGATCGATCTTCCGAATGCAGCGAGGC
>CAZUJO010000301.1:0-5075 GCA_964619995.1 uncultured Leptospiraceae bacterium | reverse complement strand
ATGACATCGGCGTTGAGCGGATTTTCCCATTTGAATCGCCTGCGATCGCCAAGATCGAAGTGCTCCGCAAAGGTAAAGTGCGCCGCGCGAAACTCTTCTATCTGAGACACAAGTCCGGCAAAGAAGGTCGAATCAAGGAACAGTTCCAGGAAGACCGCGACGGTAAAGGCAAAGCTAAACTGGACAAGGGTTCGAAAGCCGAAAAGGCGCCGAGAGCTGAGAAGCCTGCAAAAGCAAAAGCAGCCAAAGCAAAAAAGAAATCCTGAGTTTGAACCCTTCGAGCGCGAACTTCGCGCGCGGGGGATCGTTTCAGCCGGAGCCGACGAGGCGGGCCGCGGCGCATATGCCGGGCCGCTCACCGTCGGCTTTGTTGTTTTTTCCGAGGCTGTCCTGGCCGCGATCCCCTCCGAACTTGCCGCTGTGAACGATTCAAAACAGCTGAGCGAGAAGGAGCGTGAGGATCTCGCCCCCCTGATTCGACGTTATGCGGAATTCTCCTGTGTGATCCATATCTCAAACCGGCGGATCGACAAAATCGGCATCAATCCTGCGACTGAATTCGCGCTGATCCGGGCCGTGATCCGCAGCCGGCTCGCAGGCGTTTCCCCCGCGCACATCCTGATGGACGGGCGCTTCCGCTTTCAGAGACTCACAGCCTATGCCGGTTATGAAACGGTCGTGCGGGGGGATTCCCGTGTCTTTTCGATCGCTGCGGCTTCGATTCTTGCGAAGACGGCGAGAGATGCGCGGATGAAGAGATTCGGTCGGATGTTTCCCGAATATGAGTTTGAATCGCACAAGGGATACGGGACGATCGTCCATAGAGAAGCGATCGCCCGGCTCGGTGTTACGCGGCTGCACAGGCAGTCATTTGGCATCATCGAACAGCCGATGCTTGACTTTGGAGATTCATGATCCGCGTCAATCTGGTCACCGACATCCGTCCCGGCCTGCCTCAGACAGGTCAGGAAAGGTTTCGCTTTCTCGGGCTTACGCCTGAGGGGCTCGTGCTTTTGAGTCACGGGGGACGCCTGATCCAGGCCCGGGTCGAAGGCAAGGCCGAGAAGCTTCCTTCGCCCGGCGATTTCCTCACCGTGCGCGTCGAGCAGAAGAAAGACCGTCTGGAGCTTTCCACAATCAAAGTCGAACGTTCGACGGAGTCCGGAAAGCCGGACGTGCCCCGCGAGATTCTGGGTGTTTTCGCCGAACTGCTGCATCGCGGCGAGATGCCGCCGTCCGAACTCACGCGTCTCCAGGCCTATCCGATGTCGGACTTTCTCGTCGTTCCAGGCGCCCTTCAGGACAAGAAGCGCAAAGGATCGATTCTCGGTGGCCACGGAAAGTTGAGCGGTCCGTATTACTTCTTGTTGCGAACGCGCTTTGAGCATCTGGGCGAAATCGGCCTTTTGTTTTTTTCAGAGCATGCGGATTTCCGTGAACCGCAGGTCATGCTCACCGCTCCGAATGAGTACGTTCGATCGCGCCTGACTGCTACACTTTCTTCCGTGAAGGTGAGTGCCAGGGTCATCACCTCGTCCGAGCATGTGGTGGACCGCAGTGTCTGAGCCTATGGAAGAAAAAAAGGCAGCAGCCCTGCGTTTTGACCCGGCATCGGACCGGGCCCCGAGAATCGTCGCCAGCGGCCGAGGTGCCGTGGCCGAAGAGATCATCCGTCTTGCCGGAGAAAACGACGTAAAAGTCGTCGAAGACGGCAACCTGGCGGGATTTCTACTTGATCTGCCTGCGGGACAGGAGATACCTGAAAACCTGTATCGGGCAGTGTCCGCCATATTCGCCATGTTGATCCGGCTTGAGGGAGAAGAGACATCTCTATGAAGAAGCTCGCGGTTTCGCAGTTGAAGCCCGGCATGGTATTCGACCAGCCAGTCTATATTGATTCATCCAACATCCTCCTCCAGGGCGGACAGGAACTTCTCGCGCGCGACATTGAGCGCCTGATGAAGTGGGGCATTTCCGAAGTTCTGACGGCCGGCGAAATTGTTACGGCCGGCGGAGCGCAGGGTGAGACTCTCCCTCCGCCAGTAGCTTCGGTTCAGGATCCCGAAACGCAGAAGCTGGAGGCCGACTACGAGGCATTCCGCAAGGCCCGCTTCAATATCAAGAGCATGATCCAGCAGGGCGCCGATATCCTGATGGCGAACATGCATGCCCTCGTGGAAGGCAAGCCCTTCGACAATCATGCGCTGCTGAATCTGGCAGGCAAAATCGTCGACGAGTACCACGCGCGCAGGTTCTTTCTTCTTGCATTTCACGGCATGACTATCAAGGCACTGCCGCAGGTTTATCACAACATCCAGGCAGCCTGTTACGCCGCGGCCATTGCGCAGAGCCAGAACTTCACGCGCCCGCGGACGCAGGAACTCGTGTTCTCGGTCCTTACCATGGACGCAGGCATGTACCAGCTTCCGGCGCATGTGCGCGAAAAATCAAGCGCGCTGGCTGACCCGGAACGCGCGGCTGTGAAGAGTCACACGATTCTCGGGAATCAACTGCTTCTCAAGGGAGGGAAGGTGAAGCCGGCGCTTGCGAACATCGCACTGCAGCATCATGAGCATTTTGACGGGTCCGGCTATCCGCAGAATCTCCGCGCAGCCCAGATCGATGAACTGGCGCGAATCGCGCTCATTGTGGATTCCTATACGGCGATGATTGAAAAACGCAACTATCGGCCCGGCATGCTGCCCTACGATGCAATGCGAACGATGCTCTCTCTCGACACGGCCCGCTATGACCCGAAACTGCTCCGCGCGTTTCTCGGCAAAGTCTCGATTTATCCGATTGGCTCGATTGTGCAGCTCAGCGACAAGCGGCTGGCTCTTACGCTCGGATGTCGTCCGGAAAAGCCGCTCCGGCCCATCCTGCGCCTGTTGCGGGACGAGTCCGGCCTTCCTTACAGCCGTTCCACCTTTGTGGATCTTTTTGCATCGACGGACCTCTACATTGTCCGGGCCGTCGATCCGTCTGTTACGGGCGTTGACCTGGAAGCAGAAATCTGAATCAACCCCGTTCAGATTTCCGGCATCCCGCCGAAGAAAAAGCATGGCTCCATCTTCAGTCTCTCGGTCATGAGCTTCTGTCTCATAATTTTCACGCGCGCTTTGCCGAGATCGATCTGATCACCCGGGACCGGGAGGGCGTGATCCATTTCGTGGAGGTGAAGGCATACGCGGGCTTCACGAATCCTCTGGAGACCTTCACGAAAACGCGGCAGCATGACGTGCATAGAGCTGCAGGCCTTTTTCTATCCACAATTTCGGAACGCGAAGGCACATCTTCTGTCTCATTCGATTTGATCTGGGTGCGAGACGCAGAGATCCTCTACTACCCCGGGGTTTTTTGACAGGCCCGGTTCGAAAAATGTTCATGCTTCCCGCCTGAAGGTCGACACACCTTATGTGCGGCGGAGCTGCACGGGTTATCACGGATGGATACTTTGTTACAGGGACGTAACTATGAAGACACTCATCGAGGCAGAGGAAGAGACTCTGCTCGAGGATTATATTGGTCCGGATCCTCTCTTGATGAAAAAGAGAGGGCTGCCGATCCAGGGGCCTCGAAACATAAAAGCCTACAAAAAGAAGATCAAGGACGAGATGTACATGGACCATGCGATCAACCGTATCGCCATGGAACTGATGCACTTTCTTGTGCGTTGACTCGAACATAATCAGAACACGAATAGTATGAAGCCTCCAGCAGATGGGAGGAGCTTACTTCTTCCGAGTTCTCCAGATCAGCAATGGTCCGGGCAACTCGGAGGAGGGAATGCATCTTCCTCTGGCTGGAGGTTCGCATTTCTCCCAGAGCGCTGCGCGCGCTTTCAGACAATTGAACCAGTTCAAAGATTTTTTCGGCGGGGATGAAACCGTTGAATCGGATGGGTGATGAAATCCCATCGACACCGCGATGCGAGTGAGCCGAAGCGAAACGCTTTCTCTGTCTGTCGATGGCGGGCAGAATCCGCTGGCGCAATTCAAGAGCCGAGATGTCGGCATCCCCTGCCGCTTCTACGGCAACTTCCAGATCGATCCGATCGAGCAGAGGCCCGGTAATCTTTCGCAGATAGGACTGCGCCTGGGACGGAGCGCATGTGCAGCGGCTCTGCCCGCGGTATCCGCAGGGACAGGGATTCGTTGTGGCCGCGAGGAGGAAACAGGCCGGCAGGGATACAGCAGAACTGCCCCGGGCAATGCGGACCGATCCATCCTGCATGGGTTCGCGCAGTCCCTGAAGCGCGGGCCGCGAGAATTCAGCGAGTTCATCCAGGATCAGCATACCGTTATGCGCTTTTGTGATTTCCCCGGCCCGCACGGGATTGCCCCCGCCGAGAAGGCCCGCGGGCGTGACTGAATGATGGGGCATGCGGACCGGGCGGCGGACTGCTTCAGTCATCTCTCCGTGAATCGAGCGGATTTCAATGGCCTCAATCTCATCCGGAGGCGGAAGGATGGCGGCGATGGCCCGCGCGCAGGATGTCTTACCGGTGCCCGGAGGACCACTGAGAAGAATGGAGTGCCAGCCTGCCGCGGCGATCGCAGCGGCCCTCTGCACTTGATGCGGCACACGCAGGAATGCAATTCCAGGATCCATTGCCTGGACCGGCAGATCCACGGGCTGTCCGCGAAAATCATCCAGATCCTGTGCGATTTCAGACAGGGCGCTGAGAAAGAAATATTCGAGCCCGGCAACAACCGCCTCCGCCCTCTGAGCCGAAGGCAGGATCACGGAGCGGCAGCCCGTGCGTTTCGCACAGAGAAGCATGGAAACAAGATTCTCCACAGGCAGGAGGTTCCCTGAAAGACTCAAAGAGCCAATCACGGCGCAGTCTGCCGGCACGCTCGGGGCGACTGGCGCGGTCGTCGCCTTCGCCATTCTGCCGTTTGCCTTCGCGCCGCTCGCCCACTGCTTCACCGACGACCGCCGCCGCCAGCCCCTGTCGGCGCTCGCCGTGCTGGCGCTGCCGCTCTATCTGGCAGCGGCCGCCGCGGTCTTCGACTGGCCTTCGGCGCCAGCCACGGCCGGCGCGGCGCTGCTCGCCGCCTTCACGTCATGGC
>CAZUJO010000300.1:0-5107 GCA_964619995.1 uncultured Leptospiraceae bacterium | reverse complement strand
CCCGGAGTTCGCCTCTTCATACATCGTCAATGGGACGACCTGCGAATACCGCAGTTTCCTCTGTGTGTACGTTTGAAAAATTCCGCGCGAAAGGGCTTCCGCGTCGTTGCCGCCTGTGATTACGTATTCGCCCTTCTTTGCGACGACGATGCCCGTTCCTGTGTCCTGGCAGGTGGGCAGCTGCATGTCCGCTGCGATCACTGAGTTTCGCAGGAGGGCTGTGGCGACAAATCGGTCGTTGTCTGTGGCTTCCGGATCATCCAGGATTTTGCGCACCTTCTCGAGATGTTTGGAACGCAGGAAAAACGACACATCGCTCATGGCATGTTCCGCGAGGAACGTCAGGCCTTCCGGCTCTACCTTTAGAATCTCTTTGTCGCCGAATGGGACTGTGCTCACATAATCACGGGTCAGGAGCCGGTATTCGGTCGTGTCCTCGCCGAGCGGGAAGGGATCAGTATAGAAGAAATCAGCCATGGGAAAGGATCGATTTCGGGGCGGGCGGGTCAAGGGATTCGGGGGCCCGCCTCGTTCGCGTCAATGTCGGTCGCTGACTCGGTGTTTTTTGTTATGGTGCACTGCAAAATGGACTTGCGCGCATAGCTCGAAAAAAAAGTATGGTATTGCATCGATTCAAACCGGGCTCTTCCCCCAACTGCCCGGTGCCTCCTCTTCGGAGGAGGTCGATGCTTCGCATGAACACTCTTCCTGCCCCCGGTCTCCGGGGGCTTTTTTTATGCCCGGAGCGCGGAAGCCAGTTCGGAGGAGCTCCGAAACCTGTGGGTCTTCCAGCCCAGGGCAGATGCGCCGGACAGGTTCTCCTGCCGATCGTCGATGAAGACGACTTCGTGCCCTTCCAGGGCCAGCGCCTGGTGCACGGCGGAATAGAATCCGGGTTCCGGCTTCCTGTGGCCGATCTCGCAGGAGAAAAAGAGAAAATCAAAAAGGGTTTCGATTTCGGGCCGGAGGCGGAGAACTTCCGTGTACCACGGACCGTAGTTTGAGACGACGGCGAGCTTGCCTTCCGATTTCAAATCCGCAATGAGTTCCGGCATGCCGGGAATAAAGTCGATCTTTTCATAAAGACGCCGCTTCAGATTGCGCGGGCTCATCAATCGTTTCTGGATGTCCGGCGCGAGGTCCGGCAGATAGAAGCGGCGGAAGTATTCGCTTTCGCCAATCAACCCCTTCTCAAAATCTTCGAAGGCAGCCCTTTCCCGGCAGGCTCTCCATTCGTCGAAGGTCATGTCCCGCGGAAGCAGCTCGGCAATGAGGCGGTGGAACGGATCGACCACGACCGTATCCATCAAATCGAAGAGAAAATACTTCACGGCAGGAGCTGATATCGAACCCTGCAACCGTCACGCGAAATCCGGATGATTTTTTACCTTCTCTACAACGCTGCGATTCTCTCTGCCGCGCCGTTTTATTTCTTCTTTTCTCTCTTCGTCCCGAAGCTGCGCGAGTTTCGCGCCGCCCGCACCCGCCCGGCCGATGCTCCCGAGTTCGAGGGGGCAATCTGGCTGCATGCCGCAAGCGTAGGCGAAATGGACCAGGCCCTTGCAATTGCCCGCGAGATTCGCAGACGCTCGAAGTCGACCATCGTTCTGAGCGTGTTCAGCATGAGCGTGAAGAAGCTCGGACATCCCGATGTGGACTACATGTTTCGCGCGCCCGTGGATTTTCCCTGGGCCTGGGGGCAGTGGATTCGGCGCCTGAAGCCTGCGGTATTTGTGACCATGACATGGGACGTGTTCCCGAATCTGATGCGCGCTCTCGCAAGCGAAAACGTGCCCGCATACCTTGCCTGTGCGGCGCTTGCGTCCAACTCCTCCCGCTTGAAACTTCCTTCCCGTTATTTGCTCAGAAGCGTTTATTCAAAGCTCACGGGCATTGGCGCGGTCGACGAAGCGAACGCCGGACGGTTTCGCGCTCTCACGCCGTTTCCGGAACGCGTCCGCGTCACTGGAGATTCGCGGTATGATGCGATCTTCCACCGCATTGAAACGGCCAAACTCGATCCGGACGCGGAAAAGAAACTTTCCTTTTCCGGAAAAACCTGGATCCTCGCGTCCACGTACGCAGCATGTGATGATCAGATTCTTCCTCACCTGCCTGCCCTTCTCGAGCAATCGCGTGATCTTCGCGTGCTGATCTTCCCGCATTTTGTGGAGGAACCGCGCATAGTCGAAATCGAACAGAAGCTGGCAAAGGTTTCGCTGCAGTCGGCGCGGTTTTCCTCATCGAACGCTGGCAGCTGCCGCATCATGATCGTGGACCGCCTCGGGATTCTCGCCCTCGCGTACAGGCTTGCGGATTTTTGCTACGTCGGCGGCGGGTTTCACCATCGCATCCACAACACGGGCGAACCTGCGGCCCTGGGTCTTCCGATCGTAACGGGCCCGAAGATTGAAACCAGTCCGATTGCGCTTCTGCTCGAAGAAGTCGGAGCCCTTTTTCGCGCAGCGGACGGCGACTCCCTTTTCCAGCGGGTGCATGAGTGGAACGTGTCTCCGGGCGAAGCGGCGAAGGCAGGCAGCCTTGGACAGGATGCGATTCGCCGGGAGCAGGGCGCATCCAGGAAATTTGTCGACGCATTTTTGAGCCATGTTCGTTAGAAGTGTGCGCGCGTTCTCTGTGACGATTTTGCTCTTGCTCGCAGCCTGCAGCGCGCATGAAGAGCCGCGTGTGCAGAACGGCATCATCGATCTTCGCGCAACCGATCTCGAACATTCTGACCCCGTTGCGCTCGACGGCACCTGGGAGTTTTATCCCGGGGTATTTCTCAAACCAGGCGAAGCTCCATCGCGCGAGTTTTTGTCCGTACCCGGCTCATGGAATCATGCATCGGGCGGCAATTTTGGCGCGAGTGGATTTGGATCGTACCGCGTGCGAATTCTGGTCCAGCAGCACCGCCCCGTGGCGTTTCGCATCGGTGAGATCGGCACCGCCTATCGTTTGATCTGCGACGGAGATCTCGTTGGAGGCCGCGGGCTTCCGGCGGAATCGGCTCTGCTCTCCGAACCTGCCGCAATTCCTGCAACGTACATTGTGACCCCGCAGTCATCGCAGATTGAGGTCATCCTGCACGTGTCTAACTTCCATTACAGGAAGGGAGGAGTCTGGCACAGTATTTTGTTTTCCGACGCAAATCGGATGATGGAGTCGGTCGCGCTGCGGCAATGGACCTCTTTGATTCTGTTTGCCGCGCTCATCTTTCTTGGCCTGTACCACGTGGCCTTTGTCTTCGTTGGAAGGCGCAGTTTCTTTTTCTTTGGGCTGGTCTGCCTGGACATCGCATTGCGCGATATGGTGACCGGGAACAAAATTCTGCTCCTTGCGTTTCCATCGATTCCGTGGGAGATCGGCGTGAAACTGGAATACATCGGGATCACCTGGGCTTGCGCGTTTTTCTCGATGTACATGAACTCTATGTTCCCGGCGACCTTTCCGCGGCTCTGGGTTCGCGTGGCGACGGGATTGTCCGCATTCTACAGTGTGTTTGTCCTCTTCACGCAGCCTTCGCTCTACACAAACACAATCAACGGGCAGAATGTTTACACGGTGGCGACCGTCTTCCTGTCCCTGATCGCCGCATTGCGATCTCTGTCGATGGGGAACCGGGCGTCGCTCGCCGTGCTGCTGCCGGGCGTCGTTCTGAGCGCGACGGTCATCAACGACATCCTGCACACAAATCATATCATCAATACCGGAAGCTATGTTTCGCTCGGTCTGAGCGTGTTTGTATTCGGGCAGGCAGCTTTGCTCGCCAATCAGTACACAAGATCTTTTTCGCAGACACGCACCCTGGGCCGCAAGCTCCGTCTGCAAAAGCGAATTCTATTTCACTTCAACCAGCGTCTAGAGGATGAAGTGGCGGAGCGCACTGCTGAGCTCGATCAGGCCCGACTCCGTGCGGAGTCTGCCGCGAAGGCGAAGACGGCATTCCTTGCGAACATGAGTCATGAGCTTCGCACGCCGCTCAGCAGCATCATTGGTTTTTCGGAACTTCTACAAAAAGAAGATCTCGATCCGGAAGAGTCGTCTAACTACATGCGCATCGTGGCCGGCAACGCCCGCCATCTTCTTCAACTCGTAAATGAGATTCTTGATTACAGTAAACTCGAAACCGGTTCCATGCGCTTCGAGAACATTGAATTTTCTCTGCGCGAAACGGTAATGGGTGTGCTTGATTCGGAAACTGTGCGTGCAGCGCGGCGCGGCAACATCATCGAGCTGAATATTGACGACTCCGTTCCCGCGATGCTTCGCGGCGATCCGGTGCGCCTGAACCAGGTGCTGTTCAATCTCGTAAACAATGCTGTTAAGTTTACCGAGAACGGCCTGGTGCGCATTGACGTCGTCCGGCGGGAAGAGGATGAAGAGTCCGTGCTGCTCGATTTCTCTGTCAGCGATACAGGAATCGGAATCGCGCCGGAACATCGCGAGGTGATCTTCGATCGTTTTGGTCAGGCAGATTCGGGAATTGCGCGCCGCTACGGCGGAACCGGGCTGGGTCTTCCGATCGTGCGAATGATCCTGGGCGGGCTCGGTTCAGAGCTGTATCTGGAAAGTGAGCCCGGCCGCGGCAGCCGCTTTTATTTCAGTCTGCGGCTTGCGAAGGGCGGAGAGCCCGTGCGTCGTGAGTCACGTACGGTTGAAGACTCAGTCCGCGGAATGCGCGTGCTGGTTGTGGATGACAACGAAATCAACAGGCTTCTTGCAGAAAAACTCCTGGGCGGCTGGGGCGTGGACGTGCGCTCGGCTGAAAACGGCGAGCAGGCCGTGCGGCTTGTGGAGTCGGATAGTTACGATCTGATTCTGATGGATTTGCAGATGCCTGTTATGGACGGCTACGAAGCGGCCCGCATGATTCGCGCGCTCGGCATTCGCACGCCGATCATTGCGCTGACGGCGGCTGCTCTCGAAGAAGTCCGGCAGCGCGCGCTCGACGCAGGAATGAACGGATTTGTTGCGAAGCCCTTTCACCAGGAAGATCTCCACCGTCACCTGGCGGAGTTTGCTCCGTCACGCAGTCAGATCGGCGAGGATCACTGAGCGGTCATCTTCGCGCGGCGTGGATCCAGAAAATTCAAGAACGGAATGC
>CAZUJO010000299.1:0-5127 GCA_964619995.1 uncultured Leptospiraceae bacterium | reverse complement strand
GGTTCAGCATTGCAATCCCGACCACCATGGCAATGGCCAGCACGACGATGCTGACGAGCGCTGTAATGAAGAGGGAATTGGCAAGAATGCGGAAGCCCAGAAACGCAGCCGCCGTCGATACGCCAGCCTCGCCGTTCTGCATTCTGGCCACACGAAGATAGGCGCGAATGTAAAAGAACGCAAGCCCGACGAGCGCCAGGAATAGAAGCGATGCGAAGAAGGTTGGAAAGCTGATCTGCAGATAATAGGCGGGCAGAACCACGAAGTTTGCAAGGGCTGCCGAAGCAGCGCTGATGGTCAGGACCTCAAGGACGGCACGCGGACCCCGGCCGAGTGAAACCAGAAGCCCGGACGAACGCTTTTCCAGGTGATTCAGGAACGGAAGCACGCTCTCTTTGCTCGAAAGCGCGGATCGCATGAGGGACGCTGAGCCCATGAGGGCGAGGAAAGTTTCCACGTACGCCATCATGAGCGCATCGTAGGAAGGGACCGCTCCCTGCATGCCTGCGCGCCGGAGCGTGAAAATCACGACGATCAGCGACAGGGTCGAAGGAAGCAAGAGAAGCCAGGCCATCGTTCTTCCGAACCAGACATTCTGGCGAAGCGAAAGAAAACACAGAAGGAATCCCGCGCACCAGAGAGTCACCATGACGGCGGCAAACAGGTCCCCCGCGTACGATCTCTCGAGCGTGCGAAAGAGACGCTCTGGCTGCGCGTCGGACTCAAGAAGCGGATCTTCGAGTCTCAAAGCGCTTTTCTGCAAAAGAGCCCGTTCGACGAGTCCCGGTTTGAAGTGAACGGTATAAACGGGCTTCCCATCTTCGAGTTTTTCTTTCGGCTCGATCCCGGGGCGGCCTGTGATGAATAGTAAGTAGTACAGAAAGAAAAGGATGCTGGTTGCGGGCAGAAGCCGGGTCATTCTGCAAGCCTGCTTTTGCCTTTCTTGCGGTAAATTTCTTTTCGCGGACGCCGGGGCTTGCGGATCGTATCCATGTTGACCGCCAGGCGGCCCGGCCCGACATTGCACGCGTGCTGCGCACGATGATTCTCGAAGTCTTCATTGCCGCCCGTTATCTGCGCGGCCAGGGGCGGATGGTCCTGTTCAGTCTGGGAACCCGTCTCTCTTTCATGTTCATGTCGTTTATGGTGTACACGATGGTGCTCGTGCTGTCGGTGTTCAACGGCTTCCAGTCGGAAGTGCACAAATCACTCTGGAACAGCGGATACCATGTGAACATTTCCCGCACAGGAAACCCTATCACAAATTACGAAGCGATTTCTGAATCTGTCCTGAAAAGCAAGGTCGTTTCACCGCACGTGAAATCCTCATTCGGAAGCATTCAGGTAAACGGGCTGCTCGAAGTGCAGGGACGATTCGAAGGAAAAGGCGTGCGCGGGCTTCCCACAACAAAAGAGGGACTGAAGACCGGCGTTCTCAAAGATTTTCCGAATGTAGTCCATTACAACAAGCAGTTCCTCGAACAGTTCGATCAGGGAAATTTCGTGATCATCGGGCGTGAGATGGCGCGCTTCTACGGATGGCAGGTGGGCGATACGATTCACCTGGTCCTTCCGCAGGGCGGATCTCTGCGCAAAGGGATGAACATTCGCAGAGAAGATTTCGTCATTGCCGGATTCTTTCGCACGGGTTTCTACGAGTTCGACATGAACCTGATCTATATGGCTCTGCCAACCGCGCAGCGCGTGCTTGAAATGCCGGGTCAGGTCACCGAAGTTATCGTGCAGCTGAAAGATCTCTCTTCGCTGGACTTCGTTCGCAGCAACGTACGTGAAGACCTGCCGGACAATCCGTATCTCTATACGATTCGCACGCTGAAAGACGAGCGCGGAAACTTCCTTGCAGCGCTTCAGCTTGAAAAGGTCCTCATGATCATCATTATGGGCCTTCTGATTCTGGCCGGCGCCGCGGGAATCTGGGTGACGGTGCATCTGCTCGTTCAGTCAAAAAGCAAAAGCATCGGCATGCTGCGCGCCATGGGTCTGCCCACTCGCTCCGTGCTGGTCATTTTCACAGCTCATTCCATGCTGATTGGACTGCTTGCAACGCTCGTAGGCGGCTCCATCGGGATTTACGCGGCGAATCGTCTGGAAGTTACGATGCAGCTGGTGGAAGACCTGCTCAACTCCGGCTGTCAGCTTGTGTTCGATCGCTGCTCGCCGATCCAGTTGATCCCAAAGAATATTTACTATTTTGACCACCTGCCAGTTTACGCGGACCTGAGCGTCATCTTCGGAGTTGCGATCGCAACGATGATTCTGAGCGGTCTGGCGGGGTATTTCCCGTCGAGACGCGCTGCCACCCAGGACCCGGTTGCCGTCCTTCGCAATGAATGACGGGCTCGGAGAAACAAATGGCAGACTCGAAAGAAATCATTGTTGAAACGCGCGGACTGAACAAAGAGTACCGCGGCGAAGGGGAGACGGTCCGCGTCATCGACAACCTGGACTTGATCGTCTACAGCGGGGACATGGTCTGCGTGGAAGGCGCAAGCGGCGTAGGCAAGAGCACTCTTCTGCACGTCATCGGAACCATGGACTCAGCCACGGGCCAGGCCCTGGTTCTCGGACAGGACGTCCTGCGCATGTCGGAGCCTGAAAAAGAGCGCTTCCGGGCGCGCGATCTGGGCTTTATCTTTCAGCACCATTATCTTCTGCCTGACTTCACCATCCTGGAAAACGTAATGATGCCCCTTCTGATCCAGGGGGAGGGCTTCGCCCGGGCGGAAGGACTTGCGCGCGAGATGCTCGGCCATGTCGGCCTTGGCCACAGGCTTTCCCATTTCCCGTCCCAGGTCTCCGGCGGCGAGCTGGCCCGGACGGGTGTGGCGCGCGCTCTTGTGGGCGGCAAAAGGCTGATTCTGGCGGACGAGCCCACCGGGAATCTCGACAAAAAGAACTCGGATCACCTGGCCGAGCTTATCTGGAAATTGCACGACGAACTGCATTTTACCCTTATACTTGTAACCCATGACACCGACCTGGCTTCCCGACTGCCAGTCCGCTACCGAATGACCCAGGGGCGTCTGGTAGCCGTCTAAAGTATGGAAAGCTGACGGGCTTTTTCCGAGAAAGCCCGACAATGGATAGTGGCGGCGGCCCGAATTAGGCTTGTCCGCCAGTATGGAAGGCAATTCCTGTCAGAGGGGAGAACATGTTCGACTTCACAAAAAGAGCAAAACGGGTCATCAACGAATACGCGCAGCAGGAAGCCAAGCGCCTCGGTCACGATATGATCGGACCGGAGCATATCCTTCTCGGGCTGCTGCGGGAAGAGGATTCGGTTGCCATCAAGATTCTAAAGAATCTTAATATTGACCTGCAGGAACTGCGCAAGGAGATCGAGCGCCGCACCCGACAGGGCGGAAACACGATCCTCCTGGACATCTCTCCCAATCCAGATAAGTTCCAGCGCATCATTGACTACTCAAAAGAAGAAGCCCGCCGCCTGAAGCACAACTATGTCGGCACAGAACACATCCTCCTCGCGCTCCTGCGGGACAACAGCAATGTTGCGGGTGCTGCCCTTGCCAATTTCCAGGTGAACTACTCTGTCATCAAAGGCGAGATCCTGCGGATTCTCGGCGTTTCCCCTCCGGGCGCGCCGCAGGCCGGAGCGCCTGGCGCAAAAGCGTCTCAGGAAAAGTCGCGCACGCCCACGCTCGACGAGTTCGCGCGCGACCTGACGGCCCTTGCACGCGATAAAAAGCTCGATCCTGTAATCGGCAGGGAAACCGAAATTCAGCGTTTGATCCAGGTTTTATGTCGCAAAACGAAGAACAATCCTGTGCTCATCGGCGAAGCCGGCGTGGGCAAAACCGCGATTGTGGAAGGACTGGCAGACCGCATCATTCTTCGCACGGTTCCGGACCTGCTGTTTGAGCGCCGGGTCATTTCGCTCGATCTTGCAAGCCTCGTCGCGGGAACGAAATACCGCGGTGAGTTTGAAGACCGCCTCAAGCGCATCCTTCGCGAAGTGCAGGCGTCCGGCAACATCATCATGTTCATCGATGAGCTCCACACGCTGATCGGCGCAGGAGCGGCAGAAGGCGCGATCGACGCAGCCAACATGCTGAAACCGGCGCTTGCGCGCGGAGAGATCCAGTGCGTCGGCGCGACGACTCTAACGGAATACCGCAAGTACATTGAAAAAGACTCTGCGCTCGAACGCCGTTTCCAGGCGATCCATGTAAAAGAGCCTTCTGTGGACGATGCAATTCTGATCCTGAAAGGCCTTCGCAAAGCGTACGAAACGCACCACCGCGTTCGTTATCCGGACGAAGTCATTGAGCTTGCAGTGCGCCTCTCCGAGCGCTACATCACGGATCGTCACCTTCCGGACAAGTCCATCGACATCATCGATGAGGCCGGATCCCGCGCGCGCCTTGCGAACTCGGTTCGCCCCGCTGAGATCACAGATCTCGAAGAGGAAATCAAGGCGCTCGTTCAAAAGAAAGACGATATGGTGAAGGCGCAGGAGTATGAGAAAGCCGCGCAGGTGCGCGACGAAATCAACACTCGCAAAGAAATTCTCGAAGAAACCACGCACAGATGGCAGGAGAGAATCGCTGACTTCGCCGTGGAAATTCAGAAAGAAGATATCTATTCCGTGGTCAGCCTCTGGACCGGCGTGCCTCTCGAACAAATCGAAGAGGGCGAAGCCGACAAACTCCTGAAGATGGATCAAGAACTTGCGCGCCGCGTAGTCGGACAGCGCGAAGCTGTGGACCTCGTATCGCGCGCGGTGAGAAGATCCCGCACGGGCTTCAAAGATTCACGCAAGCCAAGCGGTTCCTTTATCTTCCTCGGACCCACGGGCGTGGGAAAGACAGAACTTGCGCGCGCTCTCGCGGAGTTCCTGTTCGGCAACGAAACGAAGCTCTTCCGCCTCGACATGTCAGAATATATGGAACCGCACAGCGTTTCCAAGCTGATCGGATCGCCTCCAGGCTACATCGGATACGATGATGCCGGCCAGCTCAGCGAATTCGTGCGCAGGAATCCGTATTCCGTAGTCCTGCTCGACGAAATCGAGAAGGCGCATCCGGACGTGTTCAATCTGCTCCTGCAGATCCTTGAAGAAGGAACTCTTACAGATACGCATGGAAG
>CAZUJO010000298.1:2597-5143 GCA_964619995.1 uncultured Leptospiraceae bacterium | reverse complement strand
GGGTTGTGGTCCGCATCACGGCGCGGTATTTCTTCTGGAAGTCATCGCCTTCGCGCTCATAGGGCAGTGCCTGGCCGGATTCTTCTTCGGCGGCTGTGTAAATCAACCCGGCTGCGACATGAAAGATCTGAATCTGCACGCGGGCCGTAATGGATGCAGGACGAAGCAGGATCTTGCTTACGTCATGGTCGACGAGAATCACGGCAAAATATTTTGAATTGAGGGAGGGGCTGGTTCTGAGCATCAGCTCCTGTTCCTGATCGTTTCGCACAATGGGATCGAGATCCGGATTTAAGTAGAATTTTTCCTGAATGGGAAATCGCCCTGCGCGGCAGAGATCGTGCGCGCGTATGTCTTCTTGAGGAACCATCTGCAGATGAAGCGCGTTCTGCATCGTGTCGCGCATCTTCGCCTGGATTGCGCGTGCGTCCTCGTTCGTGAGCTGTGTATACCATGGCGTCCCTTCGGAGCGCGACACAGAGACGCCGCGCACAAGCACGGTGAAAAGAGCAGCCCGCGACTCAGCCGGAATCATCGGCCGTCCCGTGCCCTGGACCGCGCCCTGCGGTATGGGAGAGGTCTGGCAGAAGATCAACAGGCCGATCAGAGCGATCAAAGGAAAGCGCATGGTTGAAAGTTCTCCGCAGTCTCTGCGCGTCGACTCTTCTGTTGCTTGACAACCGCCGTTTTTGTATTTTGTAGAGATATGACCGTAAATGGAAATGACATGACGACGGAAGCTTCGACGCTGTACGATCTGCTTTCTGAGCTGGGCATTCCGCCTCAAACGGTTGCAATCGAGCTGAACGGCCAGATCATTCGACGGGACAGCTGGCAGAGCGTTCAGCTTTCGCCTTCCGACCGGGTTGAGATCATTAAGTTTGTGGGGGGCGGTTGATGCTTCCTCCTGTGTATCCCATCCTGGATGTGGACACAGTTCGAAAACGCAGCCTCTCGGAAGAGTCGCTGCTTGCGCGCTGGCTGGGTCTGGGACTTCGCGTTGTTCAGATCCGCTGGAAGTCATCCGGTCTCGATGAGTATGTTGCCTACGCGCAGAGATGGAAGGCGCTGTTTCCGGATCTTTCTTTCATAGCCAACGACCATTTTCGCGCCGTGACCATGCGTCCCGACATCTTCCGATGTGTTCATCTGGGACAGGAAGACTGGGCCGCACTTCCTGAAATTCCAGACGGCATCCCATTTGGAATTTCCACGCACAATGCCCGCCAGCTTGAAGTGGCGCTCTCCACAGCGCGGCGGATCCCCATTGCCTATGCAGCGCTCGGCCCCGTGAGGCCGACCCGGTCGAAGCCGTCTGGAACGGATCCGGTCCTCGCTTCCGATGAATTCGAAACCTGTCTGCGCCTGGTCACCGGTACGAACCTCGATCTGGTGCTGATTGGCGGGATCGATGCGGCAAACATCGAGACGATCATTCCGCCCGGTTTCAAACAAAAATACGGGTATGTGCCCGTTCCTGCTTTGATTTCTGCGGCGACCGGACCGGACCTTGACGCTATCCTTGCGCGCGTTCAGGCTGAAAGAAATTGACTGGACGGCCGCGTGACATAATCTGAACCATGAGCACCGTTGTGATGGAGCCAGAATCCTATTCGTCCGCCCGGGAAGACCGGGACTACCTGCTTGAATACAAATCCGTAGATCTGCGTTCCCTGCGGCGCGAGAGCGTTCTCGATGTGCCCGTCGACAACCTGTCGCGGGACGAAGCGGTTGCGCTTATTCTCGACCTGATCGAAAAGAAGCAGGGTCCGCATGCCGTCATGTTCATGGACCCCATCAAGCTCTCCGCTGTGCGGCCGGGCATGAAGAATCACTGGATCGCCGAACAGGCGCGCGTCATTCTTCCCGACGGGGCTGGCATGCTCTGGGCTTCGCGCATGCTGAAGCAGCCGTTGAAAGAACGCATTCCGATGATTGCGTTCCTCATGGATCTCGTGCGCCTTTCCATGAAGAAAGAATTCACAATCTATCTTCTGGGTTCGCGCGTCGACACGGTCGAAAAAGCATTTCAGAATTTGAATAAGAGCTTCGCAGGCGTTCGCATCATTGGCCGCCACGGCGGTCACTTCGATACGGAAAGAGGCGAGCTCGTTCGTCAGGCTCTTCGCAAATCCGCGCCCGATCTCATCTTTCTGGGAATGGGTTTCCCGAATCAGGAGAAATGGTTCCGCGACAATGCGGACTACCTGGGCCGCGCAGTCGTTGTGTTCGTCGACGGAGCGTTTGACGTCCTTTCGGGAAATGAAAAGAAAGCGCCGGACTGGGCGCAGACGCGCGGACTTGCCTGGTTCTGGCGCACGATCACGCGGCCGTACCGCGTGGTTCGCTTTATGCGAATGATCCGCTTCTACCTTGCTGTGATTTTCAGAAACCTGAAGATGCGCTGATTCAGCGCTTCTTCTTGTCGGTCAGAGAGGGCAGGGTCGGAGAGATCCAGTCATCGAGCGCCGGGTCCGTTCCTTTCACGGCCGAGCGGAATGCCTTCTGGAGATTCGTGCGCGCGGTTTCGTTGTCTTCGACGAGCA
>CAZUJO010000298.1:0-2587 GCA_964619995.1 uncultured Leptospiraceae bacterium | reverse complement strand
TCTTCTTCCACTTTCCGCGCGGACTCAATGCTCTTCCAGTAATACTTCAGGGAGTTCTTTTCCAGGTCTTCCAGACTGCGTTTCGATGCTCCGCGCTTGCGCGCCTCATTGAATTCTTTTTCGTAAACGGCGCCCAGATTGTTATAAAGAGCAGATAACGTCAAAAAGAGGCGCTGGTGGTCCTTGTCTTCGGGAACCGCCCGGTCGATGGAAGCTGCTCTTCGTTCAAGGTCGTTTTCTACCTTCAAATAGTCGCCGAGCGCTGCGCGATTCTGGTCCGTGTAGTACGCAGCGTTCGCGCGCGCCATCAGCAGAACCGGATCGGAGTAGTTGCCGGGGAAAATGTCCTGTAGATCTTCCCATTCCTGCAGAGCGCTTTCAAAGTCGGAAGAGATATAGTCGATCCAGCCCATCCAGTACACAGACTCGATGTGCGCTTTTTCGTCGCGAATGTCTTCCTTTACGGCCTGGGCGAAGTAGTCGCGTGCCTGCGAAAGAAGCTCGCGGCGTTTCTGTGTTTCGGATGTCTCAGGCGTCTGGCCGCGGTCCGGATAAATCCGGGAATCTGCGAACGCCTCTTTGTTTTCCTTTGGCGCGCCGGCATACTTCAGGAACAACAGCGATCCCATATCGTAGAAAAGCAGGCCCCGATCTCCGGCGATGAGCGTTTCATCTTCCGGTTTGGCCCCGTAATCGTCTTTGAATTGATTGTAGAGCTCCAGCGACTTCTTGAAATACTCTTCGGCGCGGGCGAAGTCCAGGTTGTCCCTGTAATAGGCGCCCATTTCGCGCACGGCGAGGTAGTGGCGCGGATCATGCTGGTGCGCATTCTGGAACTGACGCAGAGCTCGCAGGGTTTCCTTTTGTTTTAAGAGGAATCGTCCGCGCTGATAGAATCCTTCGCCGTAGGCCGATCCCGTGATGACTTCGCCGTCGCGCTCATCTTCTTTCTTGAATACAAGCTCCAGCAGATGCGTGGCGTTGTCCTCAAGGCCGAGGCCGTTTACAGCGTTCACCGGATCAACCTGATAGCGGATGCGCACGTCGTCTTCGTTCAGGTCAATGTAGAACCCGGCCAGCTTCGTGAGTAGATAGATCGGAAGGTCCTTCTCAAGACCGAGCCGCTGAATGAGTCTGTGCTTTTCAATCACGTAGCGCGGATCTTTGTTCTCGCGCCAGATCTGGATGTAAGTATTGAGCAGTCCTGCATGCCCCTTGATTTCGTTGGGGAATTTCTCAATGATCTTGTTGTATTCGCGCGCCGCGGATGCGTACTCTTTCTTGTTATAGTAGACTTCCGCGATACCGGAACGCGCATCCACGTCATCCGGCATTTCCATGAGCGTAAGGATCAGGCGGTAGTAGTCGATTCCCAGTTCGTCGTTTTTGTATTTCTGGCCTTCTGGGCGGCGCGTAAAGCTCTGCGCGTTGTGCGAATGGAACTTGCCCAGGGAGAGGAGGGTCCGCTTGTCAAGCTTGCCGTCGCGCAGACGGGTCACCGTAAAAGCCCCTGGCACTTCGAGAATGCGCTTCACGTTCTGGCGGTCGAGGAATTCTGCCTTTTCGCCCTTCTGCATCTGTTCCGGTGTCGGGAAATGACCGCCGTCGCGCATGCGAATGAGCGGGGCCCGCGCTCCCGGATCGGTCCAGTCGTACGCAGGTTCAACCCGGCCGAACAGCTTTTCAAATGCATCGTCGTAATATCCCGCGCGCAGGTATGCGAGGCCGTAACGGTTCATGATTTCCGGATCGTACTGGCCGGAGGAAGCAAGCGCCTTCTGATAATAGGTCTCTGCGCGCTTGCGATGTTCTTCTTTTTCATTCCCGGTGGTCACGCTCGCAAGGCTGAGCTCTTTGAGGCCCTCTTTGTACGTGCCTGCGATCGAAAGGCGGTTATAAAGCAGAAGAGAACCGAACAGGATTGCGCTGCCGAGGAATACTCCGAGAACGGCGAATAACGTCATGCGGACTTTGCGGCGGCGCCCGGCGATTTCCTCGGGGCTCATGCCGTCCGCGTAAATAATCTGAACGCCGTCTTTTCTGTACTGAGGCGGCGTCAGATCCGGGCGGTATCCAATTCGAGGTTCGAGGAAGTCTGCGATCGCGTCAGGCGTAGCCTGATCGATCAGCATGTGCATGATGAGCTGCTGGTCAGGTCTCGAGACTTTCTCTTCAACGGTTGCGTTGATGATTGCTTTTTTCAGCGCCGGAGGAATCTCATCGAGGCGTGAACGGATCTTCGCAAGGTCTTCGTCTGTGAAATCGTCTCCGATCCCCTGCGACAGATTCGCCTGACGGGTCATGTCGGAAAGGTCGCTTGTGTCAAAAGCGCCCGATTCTCCGGACGGAGCCGGCTCAAGATCGGAGAGACCCGTCAGATCGGTCGTGAGATCTCCCATGTCGTCTGCGGCGCCTGCGTCGAAGGACGCGACGCCGGCATCCGGGGCAGGGGAAGAAGACTCCGCGGATTCGAGGCTGCCTTCCGCGCCCGGTGAGAAATCGGAGCTTCCGAAATCACCGCTTGAGTCGGTCAGATCAAAGCCGGAAGAGAATTCACCGCCGCCGAAATCGGAGGAAGGACCTGCGC
>CAZUJO010000297.1:0-5166 GCA_964619995.1 uncultured Leptospiraceae bacterium | reverse complement strand
TCGCCGAAGCGTTCGGGCTGTCGGAGTCCTTGCTGCTTTCACCGCGCCGCGACCGCGCCGCGACCGACGCCCGGCAGGCCTGCTACTATCTCTGCACCGTCCTGCTCGACTACTCGCTGCCGCAGATCGCCAGCGCACTTGAAATGGGTTGCACGAGCACGATCCGCTTTGCGCGCAGAATGAAAGCTGGACTGAGGTCCGGCGCAACCAGCCTGTGCCTCGTCGTGGCGTAGCCCCACAGGCAGCGCAAAGAAAGCCCAATGACAATGAGGTTCAGCGCGTAGACAATAGCCGAGATCTGTTCCATCGGGTGCGTTCCCAGCAGTCCCGCCGAAAATGGAAGAAATGAAATCGCCATCAGGAATAAGATGTTCAGCCAGAACAAATTGCGATCGGCCCGTTTGACGAAATGAAACTGGCTGTGGTGCGCGACCCAGTAGATCCCGAGCATAAAAAAACTGATCAGATAGCTGAGCAGATTCGGCCACAATCTCAGCACATCGTGGACAAGGGCGCCACCCGTAGCAGCGGGCACTCTGATTTCGAGGATCAGGAGGGTCATGGCGATCGCGAATACTCCGTCCGCCAGTGTCTCCATGCGCGCGGTCGTGTCAAATTGCAGGCTCGTCGAAGCGTTCGCGGGGCGGGGATTCTCTTCCTTACGGGTTCTGCGGGCTTTCATTCGTGATCTCCAGAGTTCAGGGCTCCAGAATTAGTTTAATCTTCTTAACTTTCTCAGCAGGCGTTCCGGGCGGAGGGTCCTGCGATTTCACATAACCGCTCCCGTTGAGCTCCACAGACACCCCGTACACCCGGGCTGCAAGATAACGGGCTTCCCGCGCGGAAAGCCCCCGAAAGTCGCCGATTTTGCCCGCTTCGAATCCAGCCACCCCCTGAGCCAGCGGAGGAAGGTCGGGCACGCGAATCGTTTGCGAGCTTTCGCTCAAGACGGGAAGAATGCTCTGCACAAAACGCGCGAAGACGGGAGCTGCGAGCGAACCGCCGCTTTCCTCCCCCGCATCATCAAAAACCAGAAGCCCGCCGTAGCGTGGATTCTGCGCGGGAAAAAATCCAAGAAACGATGCGACATATTTGTCTTCATATCCCCGCGCGCTCGATTTCTGTCCTGTACCGGTCTTGCCGGCAATCTGCACGTCAGGAATCAACGCGGCCCGGCCCGTTCCCTCCATGACGACGCGCCGCATGTAACGGAGCACTTCGCGGTTCACGGACGGATCGAATGGATTCTTCTGGCGCACCGGAGAGTGCTCGAAGAGCACCTTGCCATTCTGCGCAACAGCCTGTCTCGCAAGGCTTGGCTCAAGGAGAGTTCCCCCGTTTGCGATGGATCCGGCCGCGCGAAGGAGCTGGATGGGCGAAACGCTGAAGCCCTGACCGATCGGAAAGTAAATGCGCGAACTCGGAACCCAGTCGCCGAGTTCAGGCAGATATCCCGGCGCTTCGCCGGAGCCCGGAGGAAGAAGTTCTGTTCTTTCTCCAAAGCCCAGAGCGCGAAGATCGGCGTTCAATTTCTCCGGCGGGATCCGGCTCATGGCCTGAATGATCCCCACGTTGCACGACTTCGTAATGATGTCGGATAACGTTACCGGCCCGTGAGCGAACATCTTTCCATGAACGCGGCATCGGACTGTTACGTTGCCGACCTTGTACTCGCCGTTGCAGATCAGCTTTTCGTCCGGCTTGATGGCGTTGTTCTTCAAGAGGATCGCAGCCATGATGACTTTCACGGTTGAGCCGGGCTCATAGGCCATCCGGATCGCCCAGTTCTCTCGCGCGATCGGGGCGCTCGACTGATAGTCATTCGGATCCATCTCCGGGAAACTCGCCATCGCGAGAATCTCGCCGGTTTCGAGATCCATGAAAATGCCGGTCGCGCGCTTCGCATGCGAAGACTCGTAAGCCTGCCGCATCTCCTTTTCGAGACGGCTCTGGATCAGACTGTCGATGGTAAGATACAGAGCCGGGCCGCGCCGCTCCCCGATTTCCGCGCGATTCAACAGATCGTGATAGGATCGCTCCAGTCCTGACAGCGCAAGATTCGGGTCCCTGCCCACGAATCCGAGGACATTGCCCGCCACTCGGCCCGCGGGATACATCCGCCGAAACTCGTACTCTCGATGCACTCCCGGCAGATGTAGGTCCATCACACGGTCTGCGGTGAAATTGTCCACCTGACGCTTGAGGTAGAAATACCTGCGATTGCTCTGTTGATAAATTTTCTCAACAATTTCCTGGGGCGTCATCCCGAGAGGCCGCGCCAGGTTTTGCGCCGTAAACTCCGTATCGAGAACTTCGGGCGGCGCGATCGCAATGGCGCTCGCTTCCTCCGTCCGCGCAAGACTCACTCCCCGGCGGTCGAGGATAGGTCCGCGTACAATTCCTTCTTTTTGATCCTGGGAGGAAGCGTCTGTTGAGATCGTAAGCCAGACAACGCGAGCCAGCAAAATGAGTATGATGATCGTGCAGGCCCCTGCAAAAACACGGGCTCGATTGTGTACTTTAACCATCATGGAACGCGGCCTGTCACGAATTCAACGGGCACGAACCCGAAGCTTCGCGAATCACGAGAATTTGCAGAGTTGTCTCCCAGTACAAGCACAAACCCGGGCGGGACCTTCCCTCGCGGCGGCACCCCGTTGGAGGCAGAATAGACTGCAAAATCGTCCGAAAAAAATTCCGGAACTTCGTATGCGGGCGGCTGCACAGTGTTCGGCTGAGCCCGAACGTCCGCGCCGATCAATTTGCCGTTCACGAAGAATCCTTCTGCGCGAAACTCGTATTCATCGCCCGCAACTGCGCCCACGCGCTTCACGAGAAATGCGTCGGGGCCTGAATTGAGGCCGGGGTATCGGATTGTGATGCAGTCATTTCGCTCGGGCAGATGTGCGGCGATTCTCATATAGCCCGAAGACCTCCAGGCGGGGAGAACCGGAGGAACGATCCAACCGTATTTCCATTTCTCAACGAGCAGGATCTCGCCAGCATGAAACGACGGCTCCATGCTGGCCCCGTCAACGATTGCCCATCCGGCAACACTGTAGTTCAGATGCAGGACCGCGAGGAACACGCCGACGAAGCGGCGGCCGACTCGCCATGCGAGCAAGTATGCGCAGAGACCGGCCGCGCACAGGGCCAGGATCGGCGCAGCAAACGGAGCAACACGCTCGCGAAGAAAGCCCCAGAAAAACAGAAAACTATAGCAAAGCAGCAAGATTCGGAGAATGCGCATGATCTAAAAAGGGCTTTACATGGAGCCTCTGAAAGCAACCTTAGGCATGCTCCTATCCTGTCCCCTCATATAAGAATACATGGCAGAAGAAAACGTCTTACAGCTTGAGCTGGACAAACTTGATGTGTCCGCGCTCAAGAGGCTGGCCGCTCTTTGGAATATCAACAAGATTCCAAAAGAGAAGAAAGGGATCGCGAAGAAAATCATCGAATGCATGCAGGATGAGTTCTACCTCAAGGGCGTTCTCGAACGACTGAGCGCGACACAGGTAACAATCTACACGTCCATTCTCAAGAGCAAGAACAGCATCCTGACTCTCGGCGAAATTGCGCGCAAGATTGGCGCGCCGCCGGTGAACGCAGAAATGGAGCTGGGCGTTCTCAAGCGATACTTTCTCGTTTATCAGCGCAAAAACCGTGAACGCCTCACAAACAACCTCGATAAGTACTACTTCTTTCCGGAGAGCGGCGCGCGCGTCCGGATGGAGACAAACGAAAAAGGCCAGAAGTTCCGACTGAGCCTTCCGAAATATCTTCAGGGCCGCCCGGCCATTCCAAAAGAATGGGAAGCTGCGGCCGGCAAAAAGCCCGATGCAGGAGCCCTGTCTTCACCAGATAACATCCGTAAGGTGGTGGACGGGATGTCGGAGCTCGAGCGCGAACTGGTGCTCGAATGCTTCCAGCAGGGCGGGATTCTGGAAATGCCGCGCGTCAAAGAGATCGTCACGGCGCGCAAGGGCAAATGGGAAGATGCCGTCCAGAAACTGAATCATCTCGGGATCCTCATCGACGACTACTACATCGACGAGAAGTTCGTGCGCCTCATGATCATGCCTGTAGAGGTGTTCGCGCTCTATACGGAAAATCCGGCGCTGCCTGGCGAAAAGAAAGGAACGCGCAAGCGGCAGGAACGCATCATCACCAACGATCTTGATTTCGTTCTCAACATCAAGAAGATGATCGTGTATCTCGGACGCAAGGGTTTGAACCTGGCCAAGTCAGGAAAGATCAAGCAGATCGATCTGAAAGACACAGAAAACAAATTCCTCAGGCCCGACATTGCACTCTTCATGGAGAAGAGTCAGATTTATCAAATCGAACTCCTCCTTCCGCTGATGCGCCAGATGGACATCGTCCGCGTCAAGCGCGATGACGTCGTTCTGCGGAACGAATACGAGAGCATTCTTGAAATCGATCCGCTGGAACTGCAAAAGCGCGTGATGAATGAGATCACGTCAGGCCGAGAACGGCGCGTCAGATACGAAGATGTGTTCGAGCCAATGTACGTGCCATTTTACGACAAACCGGTGTTTGACGAATGCGTTTCCGCAGTTCAGAAGCGCGGACGTGTATTGTATTTCGTCATTCTTGCGTCCATGATCCGCGAAAAGCTCATCCTCGCAAAAACGTTCCGCGTGAAGAACTTTCAGCAGGAACTTGCCGATCTTCGCAAAGAAGTCTCAAGCGCGTTCTTCTACCTGCAGCTTCTCGGACTCATCAACGTCGAATATCCGGACCGGCGCATCGAGATTTCAGAACTCGGAAACTTGATCTTCCGCGGCAAGAGTCTTGTTCGCGAAGACCAGAAGGGCGGTATCACCCTGAACCCGGACATGAGTCTGATCGCCATCCCGGACAAACTCTCGATCCACGGGCTTTACTTGTTGAAATGCTTCCTCGAACTGAAGAGCTTTGACAACGTATATACGTTCCAGCTCACGCGCGATTCGTTCCTGGAAGGACTTCTCCTCAAGCGCAATCCGCAGGAGCTCATTGACTTTCTCCGCAAAACGTGTCGCAGCGATCTTCCGCAGAACCTCCTGTTCTCCATCGAGGAATGGTCGCGCAGCCTGCCGCTTGTTACCATTACAGACGAATGTGTTCTCGTCCAGACACAGGATCCAATGCATATGGATC
>CAZUJO010000296.1:0-5195 GCA_964619995.1 uncultured Leptospiraceae bacterium | reverse complement strand
CACGAACTCAGCGTCTTCGGCCATGAAGCCGTAGCCCGCGAAGATGTGCGTGTAGTTGCCTTTGTGTGCGATGTCGATGATCTGTTGAATGCGGATGCGTTTTTCTTCGGCGCTTGCGCCTGCGTAGTCGCTCACGCGATGGATTCGGTTCTGGTCGTTGAGGACGCGGATTTCTGGAGCGATCGTATGCGGGTAGGTGACAGAATCCTTTTCGGAAAGGAGAATGCCGTAACCGGCCCCCAGCGATTCAAATACGTCCATCGCCTCTTTGCGGATTGGTCCGCGGCAAACGATGAGCACGTTCAGATGGGAGCAGGAGAAAGATGCAACCCAGGCGGAGCTGGATGCGCGATAACGGTCGATCTGGTTGTTTTGCGATGACATGGGTGTAAAATGGTTTCGAGAAGAATTTTACGGGAAAGGGGGCCGTCAATCCGTTTTATCCGATTGCACCGGCACGGCCTGCCGTAGACTGGGGCCCATGAAGCGGGCCTGGACAATCTGGTTTCTCTGCGTCCTTTTCCCGGCCGGACGCGCCCTCCTCGCGGACCCCGAGGGCTTTGCGCCAGGAAACCTCTTTCTGGACGCGCGCGGCGGGATCGTTTTCTCGCGATCCGGAAGCGTCGTCAGAGACCTGGACCGGGGCCAGAACGATGCCTTCACGGGACAGAAGTTCGGCTACACAACATTTCTGCGCGGGAACTCGGATCAGATCAACGCGAATATTGCGGCAAACGCCGCAGCGCCCGACCTGTCGCTTCAGTCGCGAAACATTGGACTGGGCTTCGAGTACGGGCTCAGCGATCTTTTCGGAATCGGCTTCAGCGTCCTCGACGAGCGCCTGAATGTGCGCAACATTCGCAGCAATCTTTCTTCCGATCAAATCACTCTTGCGGCCCTGACTCTCGCCTTTCCATCCGCTTCGTCGGCCGCCTACAACAACGCGCTGATCCAGCTTGAACTTCTGGATCCGACGATTCGCACAAACCGCCTCCCCTATCTTCATTCCACTACGGCGAACGCCGTTTTTCGCGTGCACCCATTCGACGGCATGATCGATCCTTACGCAGGCGTATCGCTGGGGTTCGGCCGAGAGTTTCAGACTCCCACGTTTGTCTGGCGGCCTGCATTGAATGCAGGACTTCGTGTCCTCACACAGAAGTTTTACACGGGCATTGAACTCGAACAGTCATTCCTTCAGCTTGGCCGGTCCGGTTCGCTGCCCATACCGCCAAAAGCTCAGTTCAATCAGACGCAGCTGTTCGTGTATGCCGGCCTTCGCCTCGACTGATCTTCGCGGCCATCTTCGCCGCCGCTGAAGCGCTTTGGGTCTCCGCTTAGCGCATCAGTTCTGAAGCGCAGCAAAACGCGATGAAACAAGCGGGAACACTTCGCCCGACACCCGTAGAACCTCGGTGCGCCACACCTGCGAAGAAGGATAGAAATGTTCGCGGAAACGCTTCTTGATTTCGTTCAGATCGCTCTCGTCTTCATAGCCGTACCAGTAGCCCTGATTCTCAAGGATCATGTTGTGAATGGATTTGATCGATCCTGCAGTCGTCTGACTGTCGAGAGTTCCGTATTCGAATACCATTGGTATGTATTTCTTATCTTTCAACAGCTTGCCTACGTATTCTGAAAAATCGCCCGTCGTCGTGTAAAAGTCCTGTTTGTCGCCGTAGTCCACCTGGTAGCCTGCATACACAGTCTCAATGCGCTCTCGCACTTTTGGATCTTTCACTGCGTTCGGAAAAAAATGCAGCTTCGCGCGCTCGCCGTAGCCGGTATGCAGATCGACCACCATGACGCTTGAGTACGGGGCCGCTTCGCGAACAAACACCGGATCCAGCAGGCCCTTTTGCTGCTCAAAATGCTGGCCTCCGAAATAGATGCCGCGAGGAAATTCATACTGCCCCTGCAATGCCGCCTGACGGAGAGAACGCATGCCGAACTTCGCAATGTTGTAGACGGCTTTCACTGCAAAGAATCGATTCGCCAGGCTTGTTGTGCTCAGCTTCCCCTCCGGATTCAACAGGTCCTTGATCGTGCGGTATCCCTGGTTCTCCGTAGAAAACAGAGCGGGAGTTAGATCGAAGTTGCGGTTCAGGTCAACGTTATTCTCCGTGACCCTGCGCTCCATTCGAAAACCGAACGGATTGACCGCATGCACAAATAGATACCCGGTCACAGCATGATCCATGGATTTCAGGTGCTCTTTCATCCAGAAACGCTGAACAGCGCTGCCGGTGAAGCCTTCAATCCCATGCACCCCCGATGTGATAATGATGAGTTTCTCGGGCTTCTTCGCGGGAATCATGCAGAGATCCGTCGTGAGATCCCGCTCTTTCTCCGAGGTCACAACAAGGGAAGAAGATCGCGCACCGACCGATTCAAGTTCTCTGCACAATGCTCTGAAATCTGTGCGGCTGTCATCGTACGTTGCCTTGAAGTAATCCTGACGCACAGCATCGATCGGTCCTTTCTCCCCGCATGACACAGGAAGAAGAGTTGCGGCAACCAGGGCTGCGCAGAGGAAGCCGGAGCGAACAGACGGAGACGCATGCGAAACAGGCATGTCACATCGTCTAACGGTATGAGAATGTGTCAAGCGGCAGTAAGCACGTCCTGCATTTCCATGATGCGGTCGTCCAGATAGAGAACGGCCGGCGCATTCCACTGAAACTCATCGTCGAGCCGCGCAAGCCCCTCGTCCGCCCAGCGCTGCAGCAAATCAAAAGCGGCGGCAGAACGGGGCAGAGGAGACAGGAGCTCCTGCAGAGTCTCGCGGGGGATCGGAAGCAGGATCCGAAGAATGCAGAGCGGAATCTCAAGGGACGGTTCATGGGGTGAGAGGGGAGCGGCGGCCGGCGAATTTTCCCAGGCGCTGATATTGCGCGGGTTCCCGTAGCGAAGCTGACCGTCAAAACCGTGCGCACCCGGCCCGAGCGCCAGGGTTCGCTCGTAGAGCCAGTAGCGCATATTGTGGCGGCAGACAAATCCCGGCTGCGCGAAATTGGAAACTTCGTAGTTCAGAAATCCGCGCCGGGCCATGAGCCGCGGAAGATCCTGAAAGAGCGCAGCCTGCATTTCTTCATTCGGCGGGCGCTCTTGCTTTCGCCGCACGGCCGCTTCGTAAGGCGTCCCCTGCTCTGCCGTCAGTGAATAGAGCGATGCATGTGTAACCCCGCAATCCAGTAGGCGTTCGAGATCCGCGAGGAATTCCTCTTCGCTCTGGCCGGGAACCCCGTACATGAGATCCACTCCGCGATTTTCGATCGAAGAGTGCGCCAGCGTATCGATCAACGCCGCATAACGTTGCGGATCGAAGTAGCGGTCGAGCTGACGCAGAGTCTTCTCCCGCAGCGATTGAACGCCCACGTGAATGCGATTCACTCCTGCCTGGCGCAGCGCTTCGATATAGTCCGGACGAAAGTTCTCGGGATTTCCCTCAACCGTGATCTCGGCGCCCGAAAGATCAAACTCGTCTGAAAACAGGCTCAGGATCCGCGCAACAGAGTCGGCCGGCAAGAGCGACGCAGTGCCCCCGCCGAAGAACACAGAATTCACGCTCCGCGCGTCAGCAAATGCGGGCCGTCTTGCGCGAAATTCAGTTTCGAGCGCGCGATGAAACGATTCGAGCTGGGTCAGAGGAACCGTCTTCGTCCCTCCGAGCTGCCGGTCCATTCCGGCAGAATAGAAGTCGCAGTAAGAGCACTTGTGAATGCAATAGGGAAAATGCACGTACAGACCTGGTTCGGCCTGTCGAATCACGCTGCGCAGCGCGCTACTTTTCATCGGCAAGAACCAGTTTCGCCTGGCGAACCGGCCCGCCTTCCACACTGCGAAACACGACGGCTCGCACAGACTCTTCGGTCGGAGAAAACGAACAGAGCAATGCCCCGTTCGCAGGAACCCGGGCCGTTGCGTATGGATTGCCGGTGTAAAGCCCCACAAGCTGCGGAACAGGGCGCCCTGCGGTCTCCGCCTGCTTCATCTCCGCAACCAGAAGGTTCCAACGCCACAGATCGTATTCGGCCAGTTCGACGAGCACCGGCGCGCATTTTGCGCCGGGCGGACAGACCGCTGCCGCAGCCGCTGCCGTCACAGGCGAACCGGCAACCGTGGTCTGCTTTTCAAGACCCATTTCCTTTGCCTGAGCGACTGCCGCCGGACTGCGCAGAAAGACCCTTGCCTCTGCGCGATCCTGGATACCGTTATACGGCTTTCGGAGCGAAGAAATCGAAGCGCGGGAAAGAGCGCGGTTGAAGCCGTCCGGATATTTCTTCCGAATCTCTTCGCGCATTTTCTGGCGATCCGCTTCGCGCTTTGCGAATGCTTCCGCTGCGTCGGGATCCCATGCGGCGCGATTCATTTTGTATTTATGGAAGAGACCGCTTTTCAGTTTCAAAGCGATCTGGCGTTCCACCGCGCGGTCCAGGTCGGCCATCGACAGTTCGCCCTTCTTAAATGCGTCCACGAGCGATTCAAACATGAGGCGCGTGCGCTCTCCGCTCGAAGTCAGAAGCAGAACATCGACCCCGGCCGTGAAAGCTTTGCGAGCCAGAACCGGGGGAGGATAACGGTCGGCCACGGCCTTCATTTCAAGCGCGTCGGTCGTCACGAGTCCCTGGAAACCCAGCTTCGTGCGCAGGAAATCTTTCAGGATTTTTGAGCTGAGAGTGGCGGGCTCCGAGGCGTCGAGCGCAGGAAAAAGAATGTGTGCGCTCATGATGACGGGCATTCCGCGCGCGATTCCTTCGCGATACGGCGCAAGCTCTGTCGTCTCCATATGCGCAAGATCCTGATTCACGGTAGGGAGAGCCGTATGGCTGTCGGTGCTTGTGTTGCCGTGGCCAGGAAAGTGTTTCAACGCGGGAACGCTCCCCGCATCCAGGACTCCCTTCGCGTACGCAAGCGCCATCTTCGTAACGAGCGACGGATCTCCGCCGTAGGAGCGCGAATTGATGACAGGGTTGGCCGGATTGTTGTTCACATCGACCACGGGAGCAAGCACAAACGGAATTCCGAGAGCGCCCAGATCCTGTGCTGTAATGAAACCGGCGTCGTGCGCAAGAGATTCAGCCTCTGTCTGTCCGATCGCGGCAGCGCCCGGGAGCTGTTCGACTCCGTCTTTGACCCGGACGACGCGGCCTCCTTCCTGATCGATGCTGACAAAGACAGGAACAGCGTTAGGC
>CAZUJO010000295.1:0-5203 GCA_964619995.1 uncultured Leptospiraceae bacterium | reverse complement strand
ATTGTGGATCCGACCGGGCGTTTCTACTATGTGCGCACCGGTACATCGAACCTGTCTATGTACGCCATCGATCAAACGCTGTACACGCTCAGCCCGATCGGATCAGGCACTGTGGCGGCCGGCTTAAACTCGATCAACATTGCCATTCATCCGTCCGGCCGTTTTGCCTACGCAGCGGACCAGTCCACGGCGCGCATCTACATGTACACGATCGACTCCGCTACAGGCGCGTTGAACCCCCTTGGGTCAGGGTACGCACCCACGGTTGCGGGCGCAGCCGCAGGTCCCGCATTTGATGCGACGGGGAAATTTCTATACCAGGCCGACGGCACAGGGTCTACCATCAGTCAGTACTACATAGATTCTGCGGGAAATCTCATTCCTCTGGGCAGCGTGGCCGCAGGTGCTACGCCGAAGGGTCCGGTTGCTCTGGCCAATTACACAGGATTCTAGAATCGCTTCCCGGATCCGTTCCGGAGACAACAAACTGACCGCAAAAAAAAAAGCCGCCCGCAGGCGGCCTTTTCGTCTGAGCTTCCTTTTCTCCTTAAGTAGGATCGGAAGCTTTCCAGGTTTCCGGCGAACGCCAGAGCGAAGACATCAGAAGCTCACGCATCCAGATGAATTCTTTGGGAAGTCGGTCATAGAGTTTCATGAAGAGGTCTTCATGCGAAGCCACTTCGTTCTTCCACATTTCGCGGTCGATCGTCATGACGCGGTTGAAATCCTCTTTCGAGAAATTCAAACCTTTCCACTCAAGATCTTCATGGCGCGGAACCCAGCCGATCGGGCTTTCGACAGCAGAGACTTTTCCCTGCACGCGCTCAACGATCCACTTAAGAACGCGCATATTTTCACCGTAACCCGGCCACAGGAACTTCTTGTTCTCATCTCGACGGAACCAGTTGACGCCGAAAATACGCGGCGCGGAAGGAAGGTTTCTTCCCACGTTCAGCCAGTGCGTGAAATAATCCGCAGCGTGGTATCCCATGAAAGGAAGCATGGCGAATGGATCGCGTCGCACCACACCCTGCTGACCCATGGCAGCGGCCGTTGTTTCGGAGCCCATCGTGGCCGCGAGATAAACGCCGAAGTTCCAGTTGAATGCCTGGTAAACCAGGGGAACGGTAGTCGTTCTTCTTCCGCCGAAAATAAACGCAGCAACCGGAACCCCTTTTGGATCTTCCCAGGAGGGATCCACCGACGGACATTGCGATGCAGGAGCCGTGAAGCGCGCGTTTGCATGCGCTGCCGGCTTTCCGCTGTTTTTGTCGTACTTCTGTCCCGTCCAGTCGGTCAGGCCGTCCGGCACGGTTTCGGTGAGACCTTCCCACCATACGTCACCGTCTGCTGTGAGAGCAACGTTCGTGAAGATCGTATTGCCTTTGATGGTCTCCATCGCATTGGGATTGGTTTCCCAGTTCGTTCCGGGGGCCACGCCGAAGTAACCTGCTTCCGGATTGATTGCGTGCAGATTTCCCTGCTTGTCGGGTTTGATCCATGCAATGTCATCGCCAACAGTTGTTACTTTCCAACCATCTGCCTGAAGCTCTTTGGGCGGAATGAGCATTGCGAAGTTCGTCTTTCCGCACTGCGAAGGAAACGCGGCGCAGACGTAGGTCTTTTTGCCCTGCGGATCCTGCACGCCCAGAATGAGCATGTGCTCGGCAAGCCAGCCCTGATCGCGCGCCATCGTGGATGCAATGCGAAGCGCGAAACATTTCTTCCCGAGCAGTGCGTTTCCGCCGTAGCCGGAACCATAAGACATGATGAGGTTCTCTTCTGGAAAGTGGCAGATATACTTCGTCTCGTGGTTGCAGGGCCACGGAACATCTTTCTGTCCGGGCTGCAACGGCGCGCCGACTGAGTGCAGGCCTTTTACGAAATCACGGTCGCCGAGGACTTCGAGAACAGCTTTGCCCATGCGAGTCATGATTCGCATGTTCACAACGACGTACGGGGAATCTGTGATTTCAACGCCGATGTGCGCGATATCAGAGCCAAGCGGTCCCATGCTGAACGGGATCACATACATGGTGCGGCCGCGCATACAGCCGTCGTAAAGCTTGTTCAGCGTCTGCTTCATCTCGGCCGGGTCGACCCAGTTGTTTGTGGGGCCGGCGTCCGCCTTTCGCTTCGCGTTGATGTAAGTGCGGTCTTCGACACGGGCCACATCGCTCGGATGCGAAAATGCAAGGTAGGAGTTGGGGCGTTTCTGCTGATTCAGGCGGATGAAAGTGCCTGCCTGGACCATCTGTTCGCACAGGCGGTCATATTCTTCCTGAGATCCGTCGCAGAAATATACGCGCTCCGGCTTACAGAGGGCCGCGACTTCGTTTACCCAGGCAATGAGCTTCTGGTTCTTTACATAAGAAGGAATTTCCATTTTCTCTCCCGATCTCCCTACAAAAAGGTGAAAGAAACACACTGCAACCGGCCTTTTTTCAGTCCAGTCGGTTTCGGTCGGGTCGTGCACATGATTTTTCGCATTGTTTCGCGACGCCGAACGGCGCGGAAACCTGCGTCAGGAAAGATGCCGACCCGTCGCCCTCCCCCGGGGGCCTCCGCGTGCGGCCGCGGGGCTTCGAGAACCCCGTTTTCGCGGGCAGACGCATCGCCCTGCGGGCACGAATCGCCGGGGACCAGGCCGAGAGTCCCGTCTGCCTCAGGGCATTCTGCAGGCCAGCAGGAACGGCTCGAATACCTGGGAAACATATAGTTTATCTCCCAGGACCAGACCGGTCGAAATGGCATTGATTCTTGTGCCGTCCGTCCCAAAAAGCAGATCGGTTCGTCCGCTTTCCACATCCACCCGTGTGATATCGCTCGGCGAAAGCGAATTCTGATTCGCCACGTGCCTCAGAAATGCGAACATGCTGTGGTGTCCGGCGGCGTCCAGGATCCGGTCGTTTTCCCACATGAGATTGTCCGTGCCGGAATTCATGGAGATAAACTGAATGCGCGGCCCAATGCTGCCGTCTTCGGCCCTCGGAAACACATGAATGCCGCGGTCCCGCGTCGCGCCCACGTACAGGCGGTCTCCCTTGCGGTTTACCTGGATGCCATTGGCCACGCTCATGCCTCCGGCCGCGTTCGACCAGATGCCGGCCCGATAATGGACCACGCCGGACCACGATGCGGCAAAAAGGTCTTCAATCACACGGCGCCATCCGCTCGTTCCATGATCGTTCGTGACATAGAATTCACCGTCCGCCATGGCGGCGATGTCGTTCGGTTGAATCAAGAGATCAGACGTTAACCGCTCTTTGAACTCAAGAATATCGCCGTGAACAGAAAACACCTCGATCACGTTCAAGACCGGAGTCGGATGCGAGACAACGTACAGGAGTGACGTCGCGGGAACGAAAGAAATTCCGTGCGGATGAAACGGCATTCCGTCGCGGCCCTTCAGAGTCATGAGCCTGGCCTGCGGTTTCTCGATGGGAACGGAAAAAATCCCGCCCTCGATCCAGGATCCATCCGGATTCTTCAGCCGACGTTCCTGGGACGAGACCAGCAGCCTCTTGCCGGCAGGATCGAAATCAAAATCCTCAGGACCAGGCATGCCCTCAATGCGCTCACAGCCGGGCAGGTCTTTCACGGGCGCTTCGCTGCACTGAACCGCAAGGAGCAGCGCCAGGATCGCAAGGAAAGAATTGCATTTCATAGATCTTAATTTCAACGATTTGGATTTCATAGATGACTCCTACTCCCCGGAGGCTTTGCGAACGGCCTGAGACGATTGTTTTCTTTTGCTTCGAATCCTGCTGAGCTGTACCGGTGTAATGCCGAGGTAGGATCCAAAGAAATGACCGCCCCGAATAAAGGAGCGAATTCGCTCGGGGCCGCCGGCGGGCTCGTAGTATTCGCGCACAATCCCGTCTGCGAGGAAGAACATTTCACCCGAGATCTCACCGGCCTTCGATACAATGGTCCCGCGCGCAAAGGATTCAAAACGCAGAAATGGAACCACACGCAGCCATTCGTTGCGGGGGATATCGCTGATGGCAGCGACGGCCGTCTCAAGCGCATGAAAGGCGATCTCGCGGGAAACAGGCTGTTTCTTCGCCATAACCCAGAACGCACCCGGGATTCTCACGACGCAATCATTTTTAACCTGTCGAAAAACACGAAATAATTAACATTTGTTAACAAACACAACGTTATGCGGCATGAAAAGCGAATGACATTCGGCTTTCTGCTTGCGCGATTCCAGAGCGGTGCGCATTCTCATCCCCATGCAACGAAAGATGGCTCTGGTTCTGGCATTCATTCTCGGCGCGCCGCTCGCGGCTCGCAACATATCCGGAAACGTAACCGCCGGTGGAGCCCCGGTGGCGGGCGCCATCATCACACTGGCCGCCGCGGACGGCCTGCGAACAGAATCGGCATACTCAAACGAAGCCGGCCGCTTTTCGATTGATTCGCGTCTGCCCGGGAAGGTCACTCTTCGCGTCCGCCACCCCTTATTCGCCGATTACACGAATGCGCAGCCATCGAGCGGGATGCAGATTGCTCTGCGTGCATTCGCGAACGACGCAGAGATCACGGCGAGCCTTCCTGCGTCGAGCATTGGATCGTCGCTTCAATTTCCGGATTCAGAAACGAAGCATCTTTTCGTGAGCCAGTGTCAGTACTGTCATCAAATTGGAAACGCGCTGACGCGGCAGAAAAAAACGCCGGAGGTCTGGAAGAGCACAATTGCGCGGATGGAGGGAATGGGATCGCTCATTACGTTTCGCGGCGCGCGCGTCTTTCCTGAGGTGCTCGGCGCGCGCTTCGACGGAAGTCCCATGCCAAAGAAACTTGCGCCGCATCTCGACCCGGTTGTATTTGCGGCGAAGATTCGTGAGTGGACGCTGGGAGATCCAATTTCGTTCATTCACGATCTCGATGTGAGCGAAACGGGAAAAATCTACGGCGCGGACATGTCCCTGGACCGGATGTACGAAGTGAATGCAGATACGGGTGAAATTCGAAAATGGGATCTGCCGCCTATTGATCTGCCGCCGGGCGGAATGTTCTCGGGCGCGTATCATCCGCTCGGAACCTTCGGCGCGCGTCACGGCCCGCACAGCGTAATTTCGGACGGACACGGCAAGCTCTGGACTACAAATTCCCTTTCGGCATCGATCATGTCGTTCGCGCCGGCAACGGGACAGTATGAAGTCTTTCCACTGCCCGAAGGAGTCTACCCCCATAC
>CAZUJO010000294.1:0-5211 GCA_964619995.1 uncultured Leptospiraceae bacterium | reverse complement strand
CCATTGAACTGGATCCATCCGAGGGCAAGTGGTTTACCACGCCGGATACTACGATTCCGATTCCTGGGAAGCCCGGCAAGGTAACGCGAACAAAGGGTATCCACACATACTGGCAGAACCAGCCGCTCAAACTTCGCATCAAGAAGAACTGCCAGGAAGGTTACTACAAGTTTGCGCTCAAGGGAATGAACTTCGGCGGTCCGCTGCCCGATTTCTACCGGGCGTTTACAATCGCCGTGAAACAGGGTGAAGACGATGTGGGCGCCATTTTGCTTCCCGCATCTGACACTCTGTATTCCAGCGGTGCGGTCACTCTTTATCTAAAGAAAGGAGACAATGAGTTTGATCTTCTCTGGTTGAATGACGCTTACAAGGAAAATGTCTACGATGCCAACCTGCAGCTGAACAGCGTAAGCATGTCCTTTGTGCCTTCGTATCAGCCGCCCACACGTCTCGCGAAATCGCCCCGGGATTTCTGCCGCATGGGCGGCCGTTTCTTTGTCAGCGACAGGACCGTGTGGACCAGCTGGGCGAATCAGGATATTTCCTACTGCTATCCGGGACTGCGTTCCGGAAAGTACGAAGTACAGCTGCGCGCGCACAATCATGGAAAGCTGCCGCAGGGGTATGATGCATTCAAGGTGCGAGTTTCGGGCGACGGTGTTGAAGGAACGATCGATGTTCCGGCATCGGCCGACAAGAGTCAGACCGGAAAAACGATTCTGGATCTGACGGACGGCGATAAGAAACTCGATGTTGTGTGGACCAACGATGTCTATATCACCGACGACGTGGATTCGGCAATTGAAATCGATTCGATCGTGCTGCGGCGCGTCGGTGATTCTGAACGATCACGTCTCGCCGCGTCGCTGCTGGGTTCCGGGCCGGGCAAGACTGTCTGGGTGGCCGCGCTCGCCGCTGCTTTGATCAGCGCGATGGTGTTGACGGTCCTGCGCCGCATACGGACGCGATGAGTAAAACGGCCCGGGGCCGCAAAGCTCCGGGTCGCGTAACCCGTTCCGGGCGCTACTTGACTGTTTTTTCGGGGATCTCTGCTTCCGCCTTCGAAAACTCCGCGCGGCTTTCCTCGGTATCGACTCTGCGCTCAAGTTCCCCGAGATAGGCATTCACTCTCGGTGCAAGGACCGAAGGCTCAAATCTATACACGGACGGTGCAAGGAAGACGGCCGCATAACGTTGGTTCGGGCCGGCCAGGTGTCCCTGCGCGCTCTGTCTGATGTCGAATTCTCCAGCGTAAACGCGGGCCCCCGCCTCAACCTTTACGCGCGTCGCCGAAATTACAGAATCATTGAAGATCGTACGTGTGCCCGGCGTTTCGTAGACGTAGGGTATGCGCATCAATGCTACGGCTGCTTCGATCTTTCTGCGATCGGAGAAATTGATATGCCACAGGCCGGGAAGCCCGCAAGCAGCGACAGCGACGTATTCTCCAGGTTTGGCATCGAGCAAATAAACGTGCCGATTGCTCAGGTAAGTGGACGGCAGGAATTCTGCTCCCTGAAGGGATACCCTGTCCGGGGTCTGGCGCTCCGGGTCGAGCCGCGCAAAATAGACACGCATTGCATGGCTGCGCAGACCGATGGGAGCGATCGTGTTGATGCGGATTGTAATTTGGCCGGTGCCTTCTGCGTTCTCAAAGGGAGCCTTCCGCACGTATGGAGGGACCAGCGAGCAGAATGAGGAGAACGCGAGCATGTGGACTAGCAGAAATCTCTGCAGGCGCATGGAAGCGATTGCCGATACGTAGATGCGCATCGTCAAGCCATTCGGAGGGCAAATGCTAAATTGAATTTACAATCCCGCGGCCCGGGGCATCCCTCGCGCATGCTTGCTGTTCGTTTGTGCTGTTCGCTCCTGTTCATCCCATGGATTGCAGCCTGCGTGACCGGCTTTCCGCCGCCGCCCCCGCTCGGTGAGGCAGACAGCGGCATTGTCATCGCCATCTCACTCTCTCCACCCGTCAGTCTCTTTGGCGCTTTTGACCGAAGCCCGGAAGTCGTCTATTTTGTCCGAGACGAAGGGCAGGAACAGTTCTCTCTGGAAAATGTGATTGTGTCGCGCTACAGGAAAGATGGACGATTCTACGCGCTGGGCATAGAGCCAGGCGTCTATCTACCCATCGCATGCAGCTACACTGTGCAGGCCAGTATGAACAGCGTGAACGACCGGACGGCGAAACTGGGCTTTGCGCTGCCGGATACTACTTCTTATACAACGTTCTTTTCCAGATCAATGGCGGAGTCTGCGCGGGCTCGCGTTTCACCGGGTGAGCTGTTTATCATGGGCAGATATGAGGTCGACATGTCTCTGAATTTCTCGAGCGCCGACCAATTTCAAAAGGCAAACCACGCGCTGATTGCTCCGGGAATCGAAGAGTTCTCGGCGGCAAGTTATTTGAAGGGAGCCTATATCTATACGGGAACGCCGCGCGATTCGCCGCTCTTGCCGGCCGATCGCGAGGAATTATTGAAACGGGTTGCCCAGGATCTCGCAGGCACCGAGTGGACGCGTCTTAATGCACATGACACGCAACACTGATGCCGTTAGGCGGCATCCTGCGTTCACGAAGGTATTGGATTTAACATGAGCCCACGGGCGGATTTGAACCGCCGACCCCTTCATTACGAGTGAAGTGATCTACCAGCAGTAGGCAAAAAGGCCTATTTGTTCGGAACGAACGACACAATTCAGACCCGATAGTTTCGGTCAACCGATACGGATAACGAGCTATGCGGTCGATTAACGATATCCTCAACGTCGCAAATTTTGATATGCCATTCACCGGACGGGGGAACATGCACGTCCGGCAGATCCGGGAACATTATCCGTCATTGGAGCTGGTGGACCGCTACGTATCCAGCCTCTTTGAATCCGAGAAAAACTACAAGCTCTCAACCATCCGCACCATTGTTTTTGATATTCGCCGTTCCTTCATTGCGGCGAACCGCATGCGCTACGAGAACGATCCGGAATTCGCAGCGGCCGCTGACCGATTCTTTAGAACCAGGGCCCCGAAGTGCGGGAAGAAAGCAGCGAACCGAATCCCGCTGACCAGAGAAGAGGGCCGAGCGCTCTGCCGCGGTCCGAATGAGAAATACAACGTCCTGAATCGATTCCTGCTTAGCTCTGGCGCCCGAATTCATGAAGTGGCGAAAATAAAATTGGCCAACATCCAGACAGTGGGCGAGCATGCGTTCATCACGATCGTTGGCAAGAACCGCAAAGAGCGCTGTTTCTTTGTGGAGACATCGCTGATCAACGCCATTAAGAAATCATGGGATAGTAAGACCTATTTGTTCGAAAAGGATGCCGCGTACGGCGGAGGGAAGATCGGGCGAGTGACAATTAGCGGGAAGGTTCGCGAATACGCGATCCGAATTCTCGGAAGATCTGTCACGCCGCACGACTTCAGAAAACTCTTCGCCACGATGGCTGTCAAAGAGCACCCCGGGGAGATCGATGCAGTCATGGAGTTCATGGGCAACAGCGACTATAACGTCTTTGTGCTGCATTACCTTCAGAATTCGCTCAATCCTCGGGATCATCTCAAATCAATCAAGAATCTGGCACTGGGAGCATAGGAAGTGGGAGCACACGAAACGACAGCGAGCAACATCTGCGTGATCTGCGGGAAACCGGAGAAACTCTATCAGCACAATATGTGCAAGGAGTGCCTCAAGCCAGCACTGCGGAGAATGTCAGCGTTCATCGATTCCGAAAGGGAAGCCCAGAACGTGGAGGGGTCTGCTGCGTAAGCGCGCGGGCTTTTCTTTTGCCGTACCATGAGACATAATCAATGAGAAAGATTCCAGTTGGTAAGAAGCATTTTGCTCTGGTTGATGATGGCGACTATGAATGGGCGAGCCAGTACCGCTGGCGCATCCTGAAAGGGCGTCATACAACCTACGCGAGACGCAATCGAAAGCAGGGCGAATCCGGGCCGCATACCCTGTTGCTCCACAGGGAAATCATGCAGCGTGCTGGAGCCTGGTGCAGCGGCCTGGATATCGACCATATGGATGGGAATGGCCTGAATAATTGCCGGAAGAATCTGCGCAGCGCCACCAGATCACAGAACCAGGCGAATAGGGGTTTCAGCAGAAACCATGTATCCGGGTTCAAAGGAGTCACCGCATGCCAGGGGAAATGGCGGGCACGTATCGGGAAGGCCGGGAGAAACGTACATCTGGGGCACTTTCTCACGAAAGAAGATGCGGCGCGTGCTTATGATCGGGCGGCCATCGAGATCTATGGCGAATATGCACGGCTTAACTTTCCGAAAAAGAAGGCCGCATGATCCGCGTCGACGTGAATCAGGACCGGAATCCAGAGCGTCCAGAAGTGAAAAATCACCTTTGGAAAAAGCCGAAACGTAATTTTGAAGAATACCTGAAGGAGGCCCTCCATGGGCAGAGAATCCCCGTACGAAATGAGCGAACGCCTGAAATCCGACATACTCGCGAATTCCTTGCGTAGGCAGCTCGAGTTGCAGGCCAAGCGCAACCGCGTCGCGCTGTGGATGGAGGCGAACTCCCGCGTCTGGATTCCGGTAGCAGTTCTGCTCGCAATCGCATTGCTGGCGGTGGCGAAATGATGCGCCGCACGTTTGTCTATGTCGGAGTGATCCTGGGAGGCATCTGGCTGTCCGATTTCATGGGGGACGCATTCTGGCTGGAATCAGGGAAAATCGCGGCCACATGTTTTGTGATCGGGTGCGGGATCGGGATTTTCGGCATCCTATTCCTGATGGGTGGTGAAGAGTGAAATCTCAGAAGGCGACTATCGGGAGATGGGGGCCAGCCCCGTTGCGCGCTTTCCGAGTGCTCACAAAGAAGCAGCTGGCCGTCTATGCTGTGATCGGATCGTTTGAAGGTCGGGACAAAGCGGCGATTGCAAGTCTCCAGAGAATTTGCGAGGTCCTGAAAACCGAATGCGGCATGGAGATGAGCATCAAGGCCGTCTCTAAACACGTATGCCGGCTCAAGGCCCTGGGGTGGCTGGTCGTGACTCGCCGTGGCTGGGGCAAAACGAACTGCTACCAGATATCCGCCCCAGCTGAGCATGGCGAATATGCAAAAGCGCCGATTCAAAATGGCGACAAGGATTCGCCGTCTAAGCATGGCGACTCTGATTCTCCGCAAAGGAATGGCGAATCATATAGTACAACACCCTCTACAACACCTTTTGTAC
>CAZUJO010000293.1:0-5226 GCA_964619995.1 uncultured Leptospiraceae bacterium | reverse complement strand
CGCCGTCGATATTGAGGCGAAAGAGCCCGCCGCTTTTATAAGATCCGCGGCCGTTGCAGACTGGACAGTGCGTGTCCCCGCCCCGGCATTCAGGACAGATGTTGCGAAGCGTAACCGGGACTGGAACGAGGAGCGGCTGACGCAGCTCATCGTCGCCTAACGGCAATTCCAGGTCATAGTTCACCTGCAAGTGGTACCGCCGGTCCCGTCCGCGAAATTTGCTGCGGAGCAGCCCACGTTTCGCAAGGGCAGCCACGGTCGTCGGAACGATGATGCGCGATGGATGAATCAGCTTTCTTTGACCCATGATTGTGCGAACCTTTCGAAGAAGCCGCATCCTGTCAAAATCAGCTTTGCGCGTTTCGTCTGCGAGAACGCGGTAGGCCGTGTGAATCTCATGAAAGCGAAGCGCATCGCCTCCGCGGTCCGGATGGTAGACTTTCGCAAGCCTGCGAAACGCCCGGCGAATCTCTTCCAGGGCCGCCGACTCCGGAAGCTCAAGCACGGCGTAGTGATCAATGAATATGCCGGACACGCCTTCAGCATTCACGTAAAATCACAGCGCGGCAAGGAGTTTTTTTGAATCAGCCAGCGAAGCAGGGCGCTTACAGGGCTGCAAACTCCGCAGGAATGCGCCTTTTTCCGGCAAGCCGGGCGAGAGTCCGGTAACCGTCCCGGTCGGCCTTTCGGGCTTTTCTCAGAACGCTCACGGCGCAGGTCGAGGAA
The DNA here is from genome assembly GCA_964619995.1 of uncultured Leptospiraceae bacterium. Taxonomy (GTDB): domain Bacteria; phylum Spirochaetota; class Leptospiria; order Leptospirales; family Leptonemataceae; genus JAEUSB01. Next base: position 4,500 of record CAZUJO010000293.1, on the reverse strand, counting down.
TCCGGGGAACCTTCGAGAAGGAGAACAAAGACCATGGCGTGATGAAACCGCAGATCGGGCAGCTCATATCCAGGGGCGCGCTTGAGGGTCTCCCTGCAGGCGGAGATGATCCTTCCGTTTTTTGAAAGAGGCAGGAATGCAGTCTCTTTGAAGTGAGCGACGGATGTAAAGCGGCTCGAAGCAATCGGCAGCGCGAGTCGGTCTTTCAACATGCGCCCTGCCTCCAGCTCACGCATGAAGAGCTTCATACTTTTTTCCGCTGACTTCGCCGCGGCTCCGGAAAGGAAGAGGGCTTCGAGCTCGGAAAGATGACTGATACTGCCCTTGCGCGGCTTGAGGGATGCCACCAGGGATTTCGCAAGGAGATCGAACATGGAATCCGGAAGGCCGCCTAACTGGGCAAAGATGCCGCGGTCACGCAGGAGCTCTTCGAGAACAGCTTCTATGACGGAAGGATCTTCTTTCGCGAGCTGCTTGATTTTCTTCGCGGCCTGAGTCAGAAGTTCGGAGCGCGCCGTTTCTCGCTCACGGCCGCCGAAACCTCCGAGCTTGCACTCGTTCTCAAGGAATGTCTTAAGATCGACTATCTTCGCTTTCTCAAACCAGCGCGACGCAATCCGTTCAAACAGGAGAGAAGGGCCCCGCGAAAGGGCCGCATGAGAACGCGTCAAGGGTTCCGCGCAGGCAGCTCGATCAAGTATCGGACTGCTTTCTGAGAATGCGCTCGAGTTCTCTAGCGTTGCGCGCTTTCTCGGAGCGAACTTCCCAGTCCACACGGCGCCACGTCAGTTTCAGAGCGTCGCGGTATTCGCGAAGCAGCCGCATCTTCTCGGCGTGCGTGCGAACGTAGATGACTCGAATGGATTTCTTGTCGCCGTCAATATCAATGACTTCGTCGCGATCGCGCACATTCACAGTTTCAGGGAAGCGAAAGTTGATGAACAGTCCCTTGCCGGAATCCAGAAGTTCGTTCACTACAAGGTTCACGGGAAGCGCATCGCTTTCTTTTTCAACCGGCGGCAGTACGTCCGCTGCAATGCGGCGCTTGAGCACGTAGCCGTGTCCCACGAGTCCGCGACGCTGCGTCAGCACGACGGACTTGATCTTTACGGTGGAAGTTCCCGCAGTCGTGCCGGGCTGCACGTCCCACTCGATGTGGATGCGTTCTGTGTAGACGTAACGATCGCGCTGGCCATAATAATTCTGCACTTCCGATGTGATCTCAAACTCGGAGTAAGGCGCGCCGACTTCGCGGCCGCTCGCGTCTTTCCTGCGAAGAATTCGGCCTTTTTCGGTCAGGTCCGTATAGTAGACGACAATGTCCTTCTGAATCTCCGCGATGTGCTGGATGACGTCTTTGTAAGCCGCCTGCTCCTCGGCCGTCGGTTCCGGTACGCGGGTCAGTTCATCCACTGCGAAGATGGAAACCGGGATAAAGCTCAATAAAACGATAAGAAATCTACGCATCTTCATAGCCCTGCTCTTACTTTCGGCCCCCTCCGGCCAATTCTTACCCGGGGCCCGCGATTTCTAACACGGAAAGGTACTTTTTTTCATTGATTGCCGGCGACCGACATGGAATATCGCCCCATGCCGATGCAGATCAAGCTGAAAAGCAACAACCAGGTTACCCTGTTTGAGCTCGAAGGAAGCCTCGACATTTATACGTCCCTTGATCTGAAAGCTTCCCTTGAAGAGAATGTAAAGGCCAAAGGCACAACCGTCATTCTCGATATGGAAAAACTTACCTACATCGACTCAAGCGGCATTGGCATTGTGATCAAAGCGCTGAATTATGTCCAGGGACTTAGCGGAAAGCTGATTGTTGCGAACCTGAAACCGCCTATTGAAAAGGTCTTCCGGGTGAGCGGCTTGATTTCCTATTTCGAAATCCTGAACGGCGAAGAGCTGAAGAAACGCTATCCGATGTAACTCAGCCGTCCGGGCTTGAGCTTACGAACGCGTCCCAGACTGCAAAGAATCCGTCTCCCGGCGAAACCGTTAAACGAACGTTCAATACCCCGCCGCGGGATACCTCACGGTCCACAGGAATCACAATCGGCGACCTGAGATACACATCGCCTCCCATGTAAACCGTCCGGAGACTCCGCCCGTTCACTTCGACCGACATCCATCGGACTTGCTTGATGTCCTGTACGCGGTCATTGTTCATGCGCAGGCTGTCCCCGCCTGGCTGACAATGCACTGCGTCCGTAAGCGGATTATAAGACGCGGCGGGACGAAAAACGACCATGTCCAGATACAGGTAGGACCGGCCAGGCGGCGCTGACAGAGAGAAGTTCATGCCCTCGGGCGCGATAATTTCGGCTTCGCCGTCGTCGATGTCGCGCAGGGCGCAATCCCTGAGCACCACAAGGTTGCGTCCGGTTGCCCAGCTTTCCAGTTCCAGAAACGAGATGAATCGGCCGTAGCGGCCCTCTCGCCCGAAGTTGATTTCGCGCGGATGCGCAAATGCGGCCACAGGCAGAAAGAAGCTGAGTAAAAATGCGAAACGCATGCGCCCTCCGAATTCGGCTTGGCTAAACCGGGCTCTCTTACACCTTTCGGCAGGTCTCCGGAATCTATGCACTCAGATCTCGAGCGACCGCGCACAAATGCACATCATCCACGACATCGATTCCTTTGATCCACCCTGGTCTTCGGCAGCCGTTACCCCCGGCGTATTTGACGGTCTGCACCGGGGTCACCGCGCCCTCATCCAGAGGCTGCTCAAGAAGAAAGTTGAAGCCCGCGTTCTGGTTACGTACCACCCACATCCGGATCTTGTGCTCGGAAAACGGAAGAATCCTGAAGGCTACGAACTTTTCAGCTATGAGGAAAAGCTGAGCCTGTTTCAGAGCTATCCGCTCGACGCAGTCGTTTTCCTCCCTTTCACTCTTGAATTCGCGCGCATGACGGCGCTGCGTTATCTCAAAGAGATTCTGCTCGGAAAGCTTCTGGCGAAACACATTGTGATCGGATACGATCAATGCTTCGGCCGCGGCCGAAAGGGCGATTATAAATTTCTCAAACAAATGTCGCGCCGCTATGACTTCACGGTCGACCGGGTGAAAGCAGTGCGCGGCTTCGGCCCTGTTATTTCGAGCTCACAGATCCGCACGTATCTGACCGGAGGCCTGGTTGAAAAAGCAGCAAAGCTCCTCGGACACGATTATTTTATCACCGGAACGGTGGTGCGCGGTTTTCAACGCGGGCGGCTCATTGGATTTCCGACGGCAAACCTGGAAGTGCCGGCCAGCAAAGTCCTGCCCGCGGAAGGGGTCTACACGGCGCGCGCAGAATGGGGCGGGCGAATCTACCGCGCCATGGTGAATGTCGGGAAGAATCCCACGTTCGAAGGCCGCAGCATCACAGTGGAGGCGCACCTGCTCGATTTCGACGGCGATTTGTACGGCCAGACACTGCGCATACATTTTCGAAAACGCATCCGCGACGAGATCCGATTCGCGTCGGTCGAGGATTTGAAAATACGCCTCGGCAAGGACCGCGACATCACAAGGCAGATGAAGTTGTGATCGTGCGGTTTGCCATGCCGGGGCTTGCCGGAATCCTGTATTTCGCTTCGCTCGCAGCGCCTGCATACCGGGCGCAAGACGGTGAATCCTATCCTGGATTCTACTGCGCGTTTTTCGGCGTATTCGCGCTCTCGATGGGCGTCGTTCCTTTTGTTGCGTGGCTTTCGAACGCCCCGTTCGCGCTGGCAGTCATGCGCTGTCTGTTCGCGTCGCGATCGCATTTCCTTGACGCCATTACTGCCTGGGCCGCGGTCCTGATGGCTTCAGGCGCTTTTCGCGTAACAGAGCTTATGCGAGATGAAGCGGGCAACCTGGATCAGGTGTCGCCCGCCTGGGGAATCTGGCTGTGGATGGCAGCGCTGATTCTGGTTGCGCTGGCGATTTCGATTCGCCTGTTCGCAAAGAAGACAGACTAGGCTGCGGCAAAAGTTTCGCGAACCGCGAAGATCACGTCTTCCACGTCATCGTCGCTCATAGCGCTGTAGAGCGGCAGAGAAACAATGCGGCGGTAGATCTCTTCGCTTGCCGGGAATTCCGCGGAAGTATAGCCCATTTCTTTGTAGAACGTGTGGCGATAGAGGGGGATGAAGTGCAGACTCGTTCCGATTCCGCGCGCATACATTTCTTCAACAAAGCGGTCCCGGCTCACGGGCGCTTCGGCCGTAATTTCAATCGTAAAAAGATGCTGCGAAGATCCTTCCGGATCAGCCACAATGTGTATGCCTTTGATTTCCTGGAAGGCCGCACGGTAACGCGCAGCAATCGCAAATCGTCTTTCCTGCATTTCAGGCATGCGCGCAAGCTGAACCCGTCCCATGGCAGCGGCAAGGTCTGTCATGTTATATTTGTAGCCCTGCTCCACAACGTCGTACTTCCAGCGCTTGCGTCCCCAGGTCTGCCCTTTGATGCCGTGCAGGCGAAGCCTGCGAAGACGCGAAGCCGCCTTTTCATTGTTGGTGGTGAT
>CAZUJO010000292.1:0-5238 GCA_964619995.1 uncultured Leptospiraceae bacterium | reverse complement strand
CTGATGTCCGGACAGAGATTGTGACGTCCCTTCAAGCACTGCGGGCATTTTCCGCAGCCGAGCCCGGAAGCGACAACGACACGGTCTCCCTTTTTGAATTTCGTAACGCCCGAACCAGTTTCGCTCACGACGCCCGAAGCTTCGTGTCCGAGAATCGTTGGATAGTGACGCAGCCGCACCTGCTTGTGCACGGTCATGTGAATGTCAGAGCCGCAGACGCCGCAGCAACGAATGTCCACGCGCACCTGGCCGGGTTTCAGCTCAGGAACGGGAACCTCTTCGATTTTGAGGCGGCTTGCGTCTTTGTACAGTACGGCTGCTTTCATCATCCCTCAGCGAGAAAACATACCACGAAAGAGCTCGGAGATGCTCCATGTGGTTACGCCGGAAAGCGTGTAACGTTCCCCGGACAGAATGCTCCTCGCCGCGCGCATTCCGCTTTCGACTGCTGGACCGATTCCCTCCCCCATATCGCGCGTGGCAAGACCAACCGCATCGCCGATGAGATAAACATTCCGGTCTGAAACGCGCTGAACGGGCCCGCGCAGAAAGTACGTATGCCCGTGAGGAACCACATCATTTGCGTCGATCAGCTTGAGACCCCGCAATTGGTCGAGAAAGAGGCTCCACTGTTTCTTGATCGAGTCGCCGCGCGATTCCAGGGTTTCCTGCACGCCGCCAATGCCGATGTTGATGTAGCCGTTTCCCTTCGGCACGTACCAGGAATATCCAGGCAGATTGTTATCGAAGAACCACAGATAGCAGTTTGGATCGCTGTACGGATATGCGAACTCAAGTTCCTGGGCTACGATGCGCGATGCAGCCGGACGTTTGTGCTCTTCTGCGAAAAGCGCGCGATGGACCGGACAGCTTGTGCCGCCGGCGCCCACGAGGATTTCGCATCGGAACTGTCCGTCGATGACAAAGCCGCTGCCGTCGCGTTCAATTTTGCGAACGGTGTGCTGACGAACTTCCGCGCCCGAGCGTTCAAGAAGCCATGCGTCGAGCTCGTACCTGCGGATGGAATATTGAGTCGTTCGCACGGGAAGTCTTCTTCCATAGAAACGGAAATGCAGCCGCTCGAATTTGATCATTCCGTGAGGATAGCCGTCTTCGCGCAGCCGCAGATCGCGAACGACCTTCGGAGTGATCCACCCGGCGCAGAGTTTTGTGCGCGGAAATTCTTCTTTGTCGAGAACCAGACTCGAGACGCCCTGCTTCTTCAGCTCCCAGGCACATGCAGATCCGGCGGGCCCGCCGCCGACAATGATGACGCGTTGTTCGATCATGTTACGAAATCCTCGCAGGCTGCGAACGCCCTGGCCGCGTCATTACAATCTGCCAGAGCTGAATGTCGCGCGCGCGAAATGCGCCGGCACAACCGAGCAGATAGAATTCCCACATGCGAAAGAAGCGGTCATCAAATCGCGACTTGAGCTGCGGCCAGGCATTTACGAAGTTTTGATGCCAGGCCATGAGGGTTTTGTCGTAATCCGGACCGAAGTTGTGCCAGTCCTCCATTACGAAGAGACCTTCCATGGCTTCTGCGAGCTGCGCAATCGACGGAAGCATACCGTTCGGGAAAATGTACTTGTGGATCCACGCGTTTGCGATCACAGAGCTGACGTTGTTTCCGATCGTGTGAACAAATACAATGCCTTCGGGCTTGAGGCAGCGCGCGGCTGTTTCCATATAGGTGCGATAGTTACGATATCCAACATGTTCCATGATGCCGATGGATACAACTGCATCATAGCTGCCGGAAACCGCGCGATAATCCTGAAGCCGAAATTCTACAGGCAGACCGCGGCAGGATTCCCGGGCATATTCGAGCTGTTCTTTTGATACAGTAACGCCCGTCACGCTTGCGCCGTACTCCTGTGCTGCGTATTTCGCAAATCCGCCCCAGCCGCATCCGAGTTCGAGCACCTTCATGCCGGGCTTCAGACCGATTTTGCGGCAGACCAGATCGAGCTTCGCAAGCTGCGCGGATTCGAGATCGCGCGCTTCTTTCCAGTAGCCGCATGTATACTGCATGCGCGAATCGAGCATGGCCGTGTAGAGGTCGTTGCCGATGTCGTAATGCTGTTCTCCGACGTGGAAGGCCCGGCGGATCTTCTGCATGTTGAACATACGCGCGCGCGCAATGTGCGCCAGATTGCTGAAACTGGTCTCGACGAGTTTTTCCAGTCCGGCGCGCACAGCGCGGTCGATGAACTGATCGAGAGCCCGGCAGGACCAGTCGCCGTCCATGTAAGATTCGCCGAGGCCCAGCGCGCCGTCTCGAATCACGCGGTCGAACCAGCGGGGATTGTTTGTTTGAATGTCGTAGTCGTTTGAACCGTTGATCGTGATGCCGGCTTTGCTGAGCGCGTCACGGAGGATGCGCTCGGACCTTCTTACGATCCGGTCTGGTTTGGATAGAGTTATCATAGTGGTGATTGGAGCGCAATGGAGGTCCGAAGCTGTGTCCAGTCGTTTTTAGTGATCGCATAACGTGAAACATTATGGCACAATGCGAGTGATCTGCGACTCGTAAGCATCTGACGGATCGTCAGCGCTGACAAATTACCGTTCTTCGATCGTTGTTAACGTTGTTGCGCGGCCCACTCAACCCGAAAGCTTTCGAGCAACAAAACGGATCACAGCGCCCTCGCCTTCGTGATAGATTCCTTCACGCAAATGAATGATTTCTTCTTTAAGAAAGAGAAACTCGAAATCCGGAAAGTCCCGGCGCACTTCTTCTTCGGAGAAGAGCATGGGCAATTCTCTGGGCCCGCCCACCCGCTCATTTTGAGTCACGTAGGTCAAATGGCGTTTGCTGAAGGCTTCGAAGACAATGTGGGCTCCTGGCCGCAGCAGCGCTGCGAGCTCACGATGCAGACCGCTTCGAATCGGCGCGGGAAAATGCGCATAGATCAGAGCCATTGCATCGAATGGCGCCTGTGAGAAATGGAGCGTCGAAAGTTCACCCACCTGGTAGTCGATCGTTACGCCGCGCTCGGCCGCGAGCTGCAACGCCTTCTTGCGGCCCTCCCCGCTGATATCGAACGCGGAAACCTGCCAGCCCAGAGATGCGGCATAGACACTGTTGCGCCCTTCACCATCGGCAGGGAAAAGAATCTTGCCCGGTTTCAGGAGTGGAAGCTGCTCGCGCAGGAAATCATTTGGCTCTTTTCCAAAAGCGTATTCCTCATTGCGATACCGATCTTCCCAGCGCTGCAACCATGCATCCATAGCCCATGTTGCAGTCAGCGCTCAACCAGCGCAACCGTCTTTGATTCGTCGTCTGGAAGGAGGGGCATGGGCAGCCCTTTAAGTTTATTCCCCTCCAAACAGTTTCTCTTTCAGGGACTGGTAGACCCGTCGGCTCACCGGCATACGCGTCCCGCCGCGCAGCCTCAGCGCATAACGTCCCCCGGGCGCCGTTTCGAGAGCTTCAATACGCTCCGTATCAACAATGAAAGAGCGGTGCACTCTTTGAAACCTGGGAGGAAGTACACCTTCAATCCTTCCGATCTTTCGCGTAGACACGCGATGGGACCCATCTTCGAGATACAAAATCGTCTTCTTGTCCGCTGCCTCAAAATGCGAAACTGCCGCAAGACGAACGGTTTCGAGAACGCCGTCGTTCTGAATTGAAAAAAACTGCAGATTGTGCCGCGTTTCGTGGCGCCGGGTTGTGAATCGATCGATGGCCGTCTGCAGCCGCGCTTTTGTCAGAGGCTTCGCGATAAAATCGACCACCCCGCAGTCAAAAGCTTCGATAGCCCTGTCGGGATGCGCGGATACAACGATCGTGGCGAATTCCGCGCCCGCAAATGCGCGCAGCAAATCAAAGCCGTCGCCGCCGTACACGCTCAGGTCAAGAAATAACAAATCAACAGGGAATTCCTGGAGATGACATTCCGCGGCCGTCAGCGTTCGCTGTGTCTGCACAACCGCATCCTTTGTGGCAGGAATCTCTTTGAGGGTGTGCGCGAGGTAACGCGCATGAATTGGTTCGTCTTCAACGATTAGGATTCGCATAGTTCTCCGCAATACAGATAGTTACAACGTGGCCGCGCCTGCATCGCTTCTGATTGAGCGACCATCTTCCGGGAAAAGACTCGCGCAAACGCAGCTGCACATATCGCAGGCCGATTCCATTTCCCCTCCGGGCCCTGGTTCTGGGCTGGTCCGGATTGCTGACCGCAAATGTGAAACAGGTACCGGGCGGGGACGAACGCTGACTCTTTCTCAGCGAAAACTTGAGAGTGCCGTCTTCGGAATCCATGTGCGTAAAAGCGTTTTCCATCATCGTATGAAAAATCATGGGCGGAATCATTTCAGAGCCGTGAATTCCGTGCAAACGAAGCGCGTAAATCTTCTCGCGCCGCTGTTCCATTACTTGAAGATGAAGACGACACAATGCGATTTCGTCGGAAAGGCGGATTTCCTTCTGGCCGAGCATGCTCTGGATCAAGGCCAGTTCGCCCGAGAAATCATCCAGCAATGCAACCGAACGGATCGGATCCTCCAACAGCCAGCCGCGAATTGCCGAGAGTGAGTTGCTGACGAAGTGAGGCTGAATCGCCTTCTTGAGCATTTCAAATTCCATTCTGCGCGCATTGAGACGCGACTCGGCGAGCTTTTGTTTTACGATCGCTGCGCGCACGAGCTCCCTCTGTTGATCCTGCACCGTATCAATCAGGCTGGAGAAACGACGCAGAAGCATCATGGAATCCGCCATGAGCAGCACAAACAGACCAATGGGCGCGAAGACTTCCGTTTGAATCACATCCCGTTCAAACAGAATATCGTTGATTACGGTCACAAAAAAGAATGCAAATCCAAAGAGGAAACCGCGCGCCCCTGCGCGGCGTCGTTTTGCAGCCAGGGCAAGAACCCAGATGCAATATCCACCGCAAAGAATGATGAGGGCCTCCGTGGCCGGAAGGAGCCGCTCCGCGAGATAGATGCCCGGAATGCAGAGGGACAAGACCCAGACGGCGGTAATTGCGAGCACGAACTTTCTGACTGTGCGATTCAGCTCTGCCGGATAAAGCGCGGCAAGCAGGGCGAGAAAAGATACGGGCGCACAATAGGCCGAAAAAAAGAACACCTTCAATGCGACCGTATGCGGAATTCCGGGCCACAGCATTACGAGCAGGTATTCACCCGTGGTCAGGCGATACAGAAGAAAGGTTCCGACGAAAAGAGCGAAGATCAAGGCATAGGTCTCGGAGCGACGCAAAT
>CAZUJO010000291.1:0-5254 GCA_964619995.1 uncultured Leptospiraceae bacterium | reverse complement strand
CCGCCCCAGACCAGGTTCGATGATTCCTGGCTTGTGAAAGAAGCGAAGTCGGAGCGGTCAATGAGAGCGACTCGAGCGCCGCGGGCGGCAAGCACAGCCGCCGATATGGCGCCGTTGATTCCGCCGCCAATCACGAGCACATCAAATTGCTCCTGGTCGAGTTTTCCAAGGTTTGTTGCACGCAGGCCCATGAATCGATTTTGCCGGCCCCTTCTGGCGGTAAAGGATGTTCTGGAAAAAGGTTGCTGAACCACAGGCGATCGTTTCGTTGAGCGCATGCAAAAACGCCACATCGCGATTGCGCCGATTCTACTGGCACTGGCTGTGATCGCCTTCAAATACTTTACCGCCGAAAAGGTTGTGAATCCTGAAACCGGCAAGACGGCCCGCGTATCGCTCAGCAAAGAGCAGGAGAACGCGCTCGGCTTGCAGAGCTATCGTGAAGTTCTTTCGCAGTCGCGAATCGTCGAAGACGGTCCAGGTGTAGATCAGGTGCGCCGCGTCGCGCGCAGACTTGCGGCAGCCACGGGCGAAGGCGGAAAGGGCTTCAAGTGGGAAGTGAGCGTTGTGGAAAGCAATCAGGTGAACGCCTTCTGTCTTCCAGGCGGTAAGATCGTTGTTTATACGGGAATCCTTCCTGTTACGAAAACAGATGAAGGTCTCGCGGCGGTGATGGGCCATGAGATGGCGCATGCAACCGCGCACCACGGAGCGCAGAGACTCTTTCAAAATGAAATTTACGAAACAGCCATGCAGGGCGCGCAGCAATCGCTCGCGGATCTAGATCCCCAGCAACAGAGGGCTGTGATGGGCGTTCTTGGAGCCGGCGCGAAATACGGAGTCATTCTTCCCTTCAGCCGCGATCATGAAACCGAAGCCGATGAAATGGGCGTAATCTATATGGCGCGCGCGGGATATGATCCGCGCGAAAGCATCAAGTTCTGGCAGCGAATGGAAGAGATGAGCGGCGGGCAGCCTCCGGAATTTGCATCCACACATCCGTCTCACGGATCGCGAATCAACCGCCTCAAACAGATCATGCCGAAGGCCATGGAGGCTTACGAAAAATCGGACAAGAGGGGAGGCGAATGAGCCCGGTCGAGGCGCTGCTTCGCCAGCATGAATTTGTTCGAGCCCGTCTTCTGAAAACGTTAGACGATATTGAGGCAAGTCCGTTCGCGCAGGAAGCGCTGCACTGGAAGATGCCGTTTGGAAAAGGCCGCGCGCACATCGCGTGGCAAATGATGCACTGCGCCGCCACGATCGACCGGTATCTGCACATGCGTCTCCAGGAAAAGGAGCCGGCCCATGCGAAGCTCTCCGAGCATTACGGTGCCGGGACGACCGCTGATGCCGCCCTCCACGTGAGCCCCCGGGAAATCCGCGAAGCGCTTGCGCTGACCTTTGAGCCCTATCGGAATTACTTGAGTAAACTGGATGATTCGAGACTGCCTGAAAAACCCTTCGAAAAGTCGGACCGCACACACATGGACATCATGACCATGCTCGCCTGGCATGAGGCGCATCACCAGGGGCAGTGTCATTTGATCTGGAACAGTTTCCAGGCTCAGCGCGCGGGTTCTTAATTTTTCTGCGGGCAGGGTTCCGGAAACTGCTTGAACCTTTTCGGGATGGAAGGATGATCCGGCATGAGTTTACTCGAGTCCATTCAGGCCGGTTCGTTTGCAGACGCGAAAACAAAAGCAGCGGAGGCGATCGCCTCTGACCGCCGCGCTTTCACCCAGGGGCCGGTAAAAAAATGGGCCGGGATGCGCTTTCGCAACCTTTTCATCTCGCACGCGGTCAGTGATCCCGTCGCTATTGCAGCGGCGGCCGAAAAGAAACTGATTGGAAAAGACAACCGCCCGGACCGTCAGAAGATCTCCGAGCGTTTCATTCGCCTGGATGGTCCGCCGGAATGGTCGATCCAAATGCCCGAAGGCCCGGCTCCGGCTCTGAAACAGGACGCGGTCTTTTTCTGTCCCGGCCTGCTGACAGGCCTTCTCCCCGTAATGGCCTTTCAGGAAGCGTTTCCCGCTGTTGAGTCAAAATACGGAACGCGCATTCTCCAGAGCGACTCGCACCCAATGCGTTCCTGCGAAGACAATGTGGCCGACATTGAAGCTGCGCTCACGAAGGGCGCCGGCCTCGATGCTATGGCAAAGAAGATTCCTTCCGAAAAGCAACAGGCTCCTGCATCCGTGATGGCCATCTGCTATTCGAAAGGCATGCCGGATCTGCTGACGGCGCTGGTTCTTCGGCCCGACCTTCGTAAAAAAATCAAAGCGATTTTCAATTGGGCCGGCGCGCCGGGCGGTTCAACGTTAGCCGACAATATATACAATTCAATCAAGGACGTGGACATAACAGTTCCGGAGGGTCTTTCCGGAGTGCTTTCTGTCGTTTCTCCCCTTTTGAAGATCGACGAGCGCGTGGCGCGTTTTTCCGAATACCGAATCAAAGAAGCGGTTCGATCTCTGACGACCACCGAGCGCCAGGCTTTCCTGGACCGTCATCTCGATGAGATCGATTCCTGGAACATACCGATCTTCAATATTACTGGATCTACAACTGTTATGGAAGTGCCGTACTTTCAGATGCAGGGCGTGATGGAGTTGAACAAATACGATTCCAACAACGACATGCAGGTCACGCAGAACAGCGCCAAATTGCGGGCTCCCATGGCCTCGGATCTTGCGATGATGCACGGTCATCACTGGGACCTTTCCTACAGCCCGTTTCCGCCTAACATGCGGTTTGGCGCTCAACACCTGGATCATCCGTTTCCGAAAGAATCGGCTTTGACTGCAATGATTCAGCTGGCCATGGAACTCGGACTTGTGCAATAGCCGGGCTTTCGCCCGGCATAGTTTCATTTTCGCAGAAGTTTGAACGCGTGCGTCCAGTGATTGTTCTTGAATCCGAAGTGAATCCAGAGCATCGCGAACGTTTCCAGCCAGTAAGACATGTCGATATTGCCCATATCGTTGACGCTTCCCCAGCCCCAGGCTTGCGCAAAGCGTGACACGAGGCTCTTCGCATCTGCGTCATTTCCCGCAATGAAGAGATCTGCCGTGCCGTCTTCGAGCCGCGCATTTACCATGATGTTCGCGCTGATGTGATTGAACGCCTTCACCACACGCGCGTCCGGAAGCCATGCCTGCACCTGCGATCCGCCTGAATTCTCCGGAGTTGCTGCAAGCCGCGGCGGCGCCCCTTTTGAAAAATCGAGCGGGTTTGTAACGTCGATCACGACTTTGCCTTTGAAGTTCGCGGGGCCTGCCAGATCAATCGCTGACTTCGTGCCGGTCCAGAGCGTTGCAAGAACGATCACGTCGCATTTTGCCGCGTCGGCGAAACTTCCAACCGTTGCGTTTGCGCCGGCCTTTGCCTTCCATTCGGCCAGCTTCGCGGGATCGCGCGTGCCGATGACCACCTTGTGGCCCTGCTTCAAAAAGCCCAGGCCCAGCGTGGTGCCCACGCCGCCAGAACCCAGTATCCCAATCGTCTCACTCATATTCTTCTCCTCGTTTTGTTTCGATTATTTAGGATGCATTGCTGCGTCCGATTGTATGTACATACAACGATTAGCGGCTGCGTGACCTTCAGGAGCTCTCCGCATCATCCCGCCAGGCTCCGCTCTGCGTCGTAGACAGCTGTGGTCAGCTTCTTTGCCGTCGTTTCGCCAAGCACGTTCGTATAACGCTTGTAAAGCGAATCCCAGGCGTTCCGGATCGATTCGTCCAGGTCTTTTGATTTCTGTGTCGGGTAGATCTTCGCGGCCTTTCCGGACGTCTTCCTCTTCACGTAGCCTTTCGCTTCCATCTTATCCACGAGGCGCGTCACGGTCGATGCGGCCAGCTGCATTTCTTCGGCCAGCGCGCCCGGACCGATGCCGGGCGTTTCGTTGACTCCCATCAATAAAAAGGCGTACGACGGGGCGAGTCCTGTAACAGCGAACTCTTCCTCGGCGATGCGCGAGAGCGTGCGCGAAAGGGCGCCGCTTGAGAAAAACAGACAATTGCAGTATTTTGACCGACCGTCGCGCACACGACCATCCAATCTCCGGTATTTGTATGTGCAAGCAAAAAATGCCCCGCCCGGATGTGCGCGCAGGGCAGCGCGAAGAGATTAAAAAACTTGCCTTTTTGCGTTGGCGGGCGTCCATCCTGTATGCGTTCGCTTGCGGTGTTTGGATTCTTTCTGCTCTGCAGTTCTCTGGCTGCCGTGCCGGAGTACGATGAAGGCATCCGCGAGCTGTATACAAACAACCAGCCCGATAAAGCGCTCCCGCTCTTCCAGGCGGCCGCGCTCAAGGATCCCGACAACTGGGCTGCCGTGTTTATGATTGGGTACGTTCATTTGCAGTACCGGCATGACGCGGCGACGGCTCTTCCGTATTTTCAGAAATCGATTGAGCTGAACAGGAACAACGAACCGCCGCCGTTTGAACAGACAGCGGCCGCTCTGCGCGATCTCGGCCGCTTTGATGAGTCGCTCAGAATGTACGCGAAAGCCGAAAGCGCGTACGGACGCCAGGGCAAGTCCGTTCCCGACTATCTGCACGAAGGACGCGCGTGGACCTACTTCAAGAGCGGTGACGCTGAAAAAGCCTTCGCAGAAGCGCCGGACGGATCGTGGCTCAAGAATTACATCGCGCCGCGCACGATCACAATCCACTGGACGCTTCGCTTTGCAGAGGCCGTGGAAAAGTGGGGCCTTTCGAATGACCAGAAGCTTCGCATTACGATTCCGATGGACCGGCCCTACCAGAAGATCGTGTCGCTCAGCGCGCGCGCATCCGACCCTTCGGTGAAGGTGCGCCGAATGAACGGAAAAGACAATCGCTTTCTCGAAGTTACGCGGAAGGACGAATGGCCGGAAACCATCCAGATCGATCTGGTTGTAAGTCAGAATTTTCGAAGCATGGTCCGGCGTCCTGCGGGTTCGCAAGCAGGCGAGGGCACTCCTCTGTGGGCCTATGCTTCCGAAAACGGAGACGGCTACTACTCCCTTGAGGATCCTCGTTTCACGGATCTCGTCAATCGCGTCACAGCATCGGGCCGAAACACCGGCGAGAAGATCGATCTTGCCATGAGATATCTTCGCAGTCATTTCAAGTATGATGAGCGAATTGCAGACGCAAATGTTTATGAGATTCTCGAAAGCGGGCAGGGCGACTGCGGGTATTACTCCGTCGTGGCGATCGGAATGCTCCGGGCCCTGCATGTTCCCGTCCGCATGGTGTATGGAC
>CAZUJO010000290.1:0-5272 GCA_964619995.1 uncultured Leptospiraceae bacterium | reverse complement strand
CTCCTCAATTCGCAGGTGTCGGCGGCGGACATGGCCTACTTTGATTCCGTGCGCGATCTCCAGTACAAAGAACTCGATCACAAACTCCGTTTCGCGTTTCCGCTGATTGAAGAGATTCCGCACGCAGCGCCGATCCGTCTTGGCACGGTTGTCTTTGAATTCAATTCCGCGGTCATCTATCAGCCTGTAGTTCAGGTTCGAAACAGCATTCTCTTTGTTTCCGTCTTTCTTCTGATTGGATCGTTGATCATTGCATACCTTCTGTCGAGCCGGCTTTCGCGTCCGATCGAATCGCTTGCCCATGCTGCGCAGAAAATCGCGGCGGGCGAACTGGGCGCAACTGTGCAGATTACGACGGCTGGAGAGATCGGTCAGCTGGGTAAAACATTCAACGACATGTCTCGCACTCTGCGCGATTCTGAAAAACTCAAGACCGAGCAGGCGGCCATGAAGCGAGAGCTCGAAATCGCGCAGGGCATTCAGATGGCAGTCCTTCCTCCCCCCGGCCAGCTGGGTCCCTATCAATTTCGCGGCTTCATGCAGACGGCCGATGAAGTGGGCGGCGACTACGTGGATGCAGTTGAGATTCCGGGCCGGTCCCCGCGTTACTGGTTTTTCATCGGCGATGTGTCCGGCCACGGCCTGCGTGCCGGGCTGACGATGCTCATGGCGCAGACTTCTATTCACTCTACGATGGAGGTTGCGCCCAATCTCGATCCGACTCAGGCATTTCTGCACGTAAACGATGTTTTGCACGGCAACGTGCGCCGCCTGCGCGAACGCAAATACATGACGGCTGCGTTCTACCGGGCGGACGCGAAAGGCGAATTTGAGTTTGCCGGCCTTCACCAGGATGCCCTCATCTATCGGGCCGCGCGGAAGAAGGTGGAAGTAGTTCCCACAACCGGGTTCTGGCTTGCGGTCGACCGCGGAGTAAAGAAGGACCTCCCGGCCGGCCGGCTCAAACTGGGGCCCGGCGATCTCCTTTTCTTGTTTACGGATGGCCTTGTGGAAGCCATGAATGAGCAAAGAGAAATGTTCAGTCAGGAGCGGCTGGAAGCGCTGCTTGCAAAGCATGGACATGCCGACCTGGCCGAGCTGGAGCATTGCATCATGAAAGATCTTCGCGCGCACTCGGCGGGGCAGAGGCCTGCTGACGACATCACGTTCGCGATGATTCGCAGGGAGAAATGAAATGTCGTTTTCGCTGAAGATCGAACCCGAATGGAACGTGATCAAGAAGATCAAAGAATCATTGTTGACCGACGAAACTCTTCGCGTCCAGAGCAAAGACTTCATTGAGCAGACAACCGTTACCGCCATTGAACTGCTCGAAAACGCTCTGAAATATACAGAGTCAGATTCCGGACTGCCGGTTGAATTCGCTTTCGAGAGCCGGGACGGGACCTGCATGTTTCGCGTGAAGAATTACAGCAAAAATGCCGGCAACAAAGAAGCTCTTCGCACGGTAATTGATCGGATTCACAAAGGGGATCCGTTTGAACTGTACGTGGGGCGTCTCGAAAAGCTCAAAGAGGATCCGGACGGTTTCAGCCGTATGGGACTCTATCGCATCGCATACGAAGGCGAATACAGCCTGAATGCGATGATCGACGGTGAAAGTGTAACAATTACGGCCACTCGGCCGCTGGAGAAGGTGTAATGTCGCTGTCCAGTCTTGTAATGCAGGACTTCGAGATCGAAGCTGTGGTGAACGGTTCAAGCATTGAATTGAACTGGAAAGGAGCAATTCACGCGCCGAGCCCGGAGGACTTTCTGGATCCCTATTTTGAGCAGGTCATTACCGAGGCCGCGAAGGGAAAGATGTCCGTGAAGTGCAACTTCGTGCCCCTCGAGTATATGAATTCTGCAAGCATTCCGCCGCTCATCGCCCTTCTGCGGACGCTCGCGGAAAAAGGCATCCACGGCGAATTCGTTTATGATTCAAATCGCAAAGTTCAGTCTGCTTCCTTTCGCGCGCTGGATGTGATTGCGCGCAAATCGAAGTACACGAGCGTTCGGGGTATTTGATGGTTGATGTCCGCGACCTCTGGCATGAGTCACCTTCCGCGGAGATGGTCATCCGCGACGGCATGCTTGTTGCCATGAATCCCGCGGCAGAAAAACTGCTCGGACTCACTCATGCAGATCTGGAAAGCGATGCATGGGAGGAACGCGTCCTTGGAGAGAAGAACCGCAAGAAGTTCCGCAGCTTTCTTTCAGGTCAGGCCTCGGTTTCCAGCGGACTTGATGCGGTTTCCGCGGACGGATCCGTCCGGCATGTTCGTTTCTTGAAGCGTTCGATCCCTTCGCACGGTGTCCTTCTGAGCGTGCAGGATATCACAGAAACGCGCGAAGACGCGCAGGCATTCCAGGCTGGCTACGACGAATTCATTCGAGTTACGACCGATCTTGAGGACGCGCTCGACACGATTGAGAAACAGAACCGTCTGCTCGAAAGACAGAAGCAGATTTTGCAGAATGAGCTGCAGGTTGCGCATGCGGTGCAGGCTCAGATTCTGTCTCAGGATTTTGAACGGCACACACTCGTAAAACTCGGCGGCGCCTACCAGGCAATGACGGAACTCGGCGGTGATATGTGGGAGTTCTTTGAATCCGAAGACTCTACATGGATCGTGATTGCCGACGTCATGGGACACGGAGTGGCTTCGAGCCTCATTTCCATTGCGGCCAAGTCGATTTTCAAACGGCGATTCGAAGAGGCATCTGTTTCCGGCATGGGGGTCGCCGCCATGGTTTCAGCCGCCAATCGCGACCTCGTTGAGATTACACATTCCAACTATTTTCTGACCGCCTGTGTCGTCCGCGTGGACCGCGAGTACAAGATGGACTTCCTGACTGCAGGCCATCCGCCGATCCTCTACATTCCGGCCGATGCGAAAAAACCTCCGCAGCTTCTGTTTACAGAACAGCCCATGCTCGGGGTGTTTCGCGAAATTCCTTATCAATCCGTGCCGCACCGCATGTATCCGGGCGACCGCCTCCTGCTCTATACAGACTGCCTGATCGAAAGCTTGAATGAGCAGGGCGAAAGCATTGATCTTGAAAAGATTGCTGAACGCCTGCGCTTTCGCAAGGACTCGACTCCGACCTCTGTGGTTCAGGAAATGCTTGAGTACCGGCGCGAATTTGCAGGCGATCGTCTGCCGGATGACCTGACCATGGTCTGCCTCGAAGTTCCCGGCGGAAGAGTTGCCGTGGAGGCCAGATGAGGCCGGCTCTCAGAACCACTGCGCTTCTGCTCCTGACGGTCTTTGCCCTCTTCGCCGATACAGCAGAACGGCGATCCGTTGCTGTTCTCGTTTCCTCTGATACAGGCATCTATGCGGATGCTCTGGCCGGTTTTGTATCTTCGTTTAACCGTTATTCGGCATCCGCCTCTCTTGAGCCTCCTGTTTATGTGGATGCGCTGCAGGATCCTGCGCAGTTCTTTGCGGATCACCGCAAGTCGGACCTTCTGGTGACCATCGGGTCGCGCGCAACTCAGCTGGCTCTGACAGAAGCGAAAGACAGCAAGATTGTGTTTTCCATGGTTTCCAGTCCCCGCGTGGTCGGCGTTTCGGCGCGCGACGATGTATGCGGAACAAGCATGGACGTTTCGCTTTCGGAATTCTTTGACGCTCTGCGCGAAATATCGCCCCAGGCGCGGTCGGTTTACGCATTCTATTCGACCCCGGAAGGCGAGTTCGCTGCCGCAGAAGGCGATTATCTGGATCTGCGCCACGGCCTGAACTACTATCGTCAGAAACTTGCGGGCAAGTCGGAATTGCCGCGGGCGCTTGAATCGATCAAAGGCAAAGCGGACGCCTTCTACATTGTGCCGGACGCGCTCTACGACAGCGAGCAGTTCCAGATCCTCTCTGAGTTCTGCAAGAAGAACAAGATCATCCTCATGACGTCGTTTTCCTCTCTGATGCAGGCGGGAGCGACCTTCTCGCTGCGTCCGGACTACACTCGCATCGGCACGCGGACTGCGGAAATGGCGGGCAGCCTGCTTGAGGGGAAGGGGTGCGGGCCCGAGCGTGTTTTGTTTCCGGAACAGGTGTTCTTTTCGTTGAACGAACGCTATGCGGAGGAATCCGGCCTTGTGATTCCTTCGGCCGTGAAAGAAAAAGCACGACGGACCAAGCTCTTTCTTTCCGCCGTCAATCTCATGAACGACAGAAAGCCGAAGTCAGCGCAGCTTTTGTTTAAGTCTATCCTTGCGAAAGACCCTTCCGATAAAGCTGCGCGTCGATACCTGGACGCGCTCGTGGAACAGCAGCGAGGTCCGCAAACCAGGCAGATTCTGGAGGCTGCGCGGAAGTTTCAGGAGCAGAAGAACTACGACCGGGCTATACAGCAGTATGAAACCGTGCGCTCCATGGATCCCGATAACCGCGAAGCCGTGCGCGGAATTGAAGAATGTCGCCTGGCTATTAGCGAGCAGCTGCGCGAACGGGGCGATGCCAGCCAGGATCCCTACGAAAAAGCGCGTCAGTACAGAGCGTCTCTGCAGCAGCTTCCTTCGAACGCGAAAGCATCTGCGTCTCTCGATGCAGTTCGCGCGCGCCAGAAGCCGCTCCTTGCGGACTATCTAAAAAAAGGGATCGCAGACTACAACGCGAAGGAATTCGACAGCGCGGTTCATATTTTTGACAACATTCTTCTGATCGATCCATCCAACCGCGAAGCGCAGGAATACCTGCGCATAGCAACCCGCAAACGCGACGCACTTCGCAGACTTCAGGAATAAGAACCGGCTAAATCGAACCCCCTGGGCCGAGGACCGCTGCGGATTTGTTAGAACCTGTATCCAGCCGTCAGCCAGATGTTTCTTTTCTCAAGCGGATGGCGTGTCGGGTAGTAGGACCCGTCT
Source organism: uncultured Leptospiraceae bacterium (assembly GCA_964619995.1). Lineage (GTDB taxonomy): Bacteria > Spirochaetota > Leptospiria > Leptospirales > Leptonemataceae > JAEUSB01. Next base: position 393 of record CAZUJO010000290.1, on the reverse strand, counting down.
GCAGTGCGAATGCCTGGATCAAAGAACTGCTCGTTGGCGGCGTTCTGAACCGTCAGAGAAAAATCAAGCCCTGGAATCCATGCATCTTCCCACCGCACGCTGCACTTTACGGACGTGTATCCTGGAACGGTCTTTTCCGGATTCGTTGCCACAGTCCTTCGAATGTCCACATAGTTGATGCCAAGGAATGCCGAAAGGCCGCGAACGATTTTCCAGGTCACACCGGTATTCACGTGGTGCGGCGCGATGTTCGGAATGTCGCCTGACGTTGGAACAATGGACCGTCCAAGGGTTTGTTTTACGACAGCCGCATAGGCGTCGAAAAGCGGATCGTCGCCGGACCGCCCGCGGGTCGACGGCGAAGATGTCAGAGAGTAAGAGAGATCTTCGTAC
>CAZUJO010000289.1:0-5273 GCA_964619995.1 uncultured Leptospiraceae bacterium | reverse complement strand
ACATTACTCCGATCTTTCAGCATCCTGAAGTGCTGCACGCCGTGTTCGAAGCTTTCATCGCGCGATACCGCGAAAAGAAAGTCGATGTGATCGCCGGCATCGATGCGCGCGGGTTCTTGCTGGGAGTTACGATCGCATACGAATTGAAGATCCCGTTTGTTCCCGTGCGAAAACGCGGGAAGCTGCCATGGAAAACCGTGTGGGAAGAATACTCGTTGGAATACGGGACTGCTGCCATTGAGATGCATGAGGACGCCTGCAAGAAAGGCGACCGCGTCGTCGTATTTGATGATTTGATTGCCACCGGCGGCACCATGATCGCCGCATCGAACCTGGTGAAACGTCTTGGCGGGGAAGTCGTGGAAGCGGCCGCGATCATTGACCTGCCGGATCTGGGAGGATCGCAGAAGATATGGAAGACCGGCGTTCCGGTGCACGCGATCTGTACATACGAAGGCCACTGATCCGCGCCGTCGTTCTATTTCTGTTTCCGGCGGCACTCTTCGCGCTGCCTTCCTACGCGGAAGTTCAGAAGAAGCTGCCGGATCTCTGGAACGCGCGTTATCCGGTGGCCGCTGAGAAATTCACCGCCGATCCAGAGCGCCGGGGGCTGCTGGTCTGCACGGTGGATGGACGCGCCGCGTACTACTATAACTTTCGCGCGGTCGTGCCCGTGATGATGCGTGAAGGCGAAGAACTGAAGCCCCGCGGCACGAGAACCATTGAGCTCTGGGTTCAGCACATTCCGGTTATTAATAAATATGAACTATATATGGAAAGATATGATCGGCTGCCTGGCGCGGGAAAGCGCTGGGTCAAATGATTCAGGAGAACGGGTATGAGCGATTTTGCGGTAATTGAAAGCGAAATTATGAAGCGGATGATGTCGCGCTCCATGGGGCCGGACATCACGAAGGACTTCATCAGGCGGGCAGATCTCGTTTTTCGCGGCGAAACCGGCAAAATTCCCTGGGCCGAGATTCTCGATCTGCGCCCGGAAGACTCGGTTGTGCTTTCTGAACTGGCAGCTCCGCAGGACGGAGCGAAGCTTCTCTCGTCGCTTGCAGTCCTCAAACTGAACGGCGGGCTCGGCACGTCGATGGGGTTGACGAGCGCTAAGTCCATCATTCCGATTCATGACGGCAAAAACTTTCTGCAGGTGATCCGTGAGCAGATGGATGTGGTGCGCACGCGCGCGAAGCAGGACATCCCGCTCGTGTTCATGAATTCCTATAACACTCAGGCGGACTTTGATGCCGACTCGTCTATGAAAAACCTGAATCCCGACGGAACGCCGGCCTCCTTTCAACAGAACATGGTGCCGCGTATTTACGAAGCGGATCTCATGCCGGTCGGAGACGGCAAAAGCGAGGACCACTGGTGCCCTCCAGGCCATGGCGACGTTTATCTCGCGCTTCAAACGACCGGAATTCTCGACCGGCTTCTTTCCCAGGGCCGCCGTGTTGCCTTTATTTCGAACGGCGACAATCTCGGCGCGACGGTCGATGAACGGATCCTGTCTTTCTTTCTTGAAGACAAGCTGGACTTTGCGATGGAGATCACTCCGAAATCGCCTGCGGATCTCAAAGGCGGAGTTCTCTTCCGCCGCCGAGCCCACAGAAACATTTCGCTCCTTGAGACCGCACAGGTTGAGCCGGAGCATATCAAGGACTTCGAAGATACGAAGCGTTTTCCGTACTTCTCGATTAACAACCTGTATGTGCACCTGGAGACGCTCCGTGACCGCCTGCGCTCCGGTTCGCTGAAGCTTTCGCTGATTGTGAATCCAAAAGACTGGCAGGGCAAGAAAGTTCTGCAGCTTGAAGCGGCGATGGGATCGGCATGCGAAAACTTTGAGAACATGAAGGTGATTCAGGTGGACCGTGACCGTTTCTCGCCCGTGAAGAACTGCTCGGACCTGCTGGTTCGCCGCAGCGACGCGTGCATCCTGCGCGAAAGCGACCGCGCTCTGATCCTTGATCCTTCGCGTGCCCATCGGGAGCCGGTTGTGCGGCTGGACGACAACTACAAGAAGCTCGGAGACTTCGACCGCCTGATGCCGGTTCTCCCCTCTCTCATCGGCGCGGAGACGCTTACCGTGACCGGGCCGGTCGTGTTTGATGCCCCGGTTCGAATCGAAGGCAGCGTGAAAATCGAAAATCGCTCAGGAAACCCTGTGCTTTTGAGCAAAACAGGACGAAATTCATTTAAGGACGAAGAAGTCGTAATAGGATGAGCACGCCAAGAGGAGACATAAATCGCTACGGATCCAGGGTCATCAACCGGATCCGCCTCTTTTTGATTTTCCTCTACACCCTGAGCGTCGCGACTACCTACACCACCACTCCCCCGGCGCAGGTTGAGGCGTATGCGGTCGGCATCAGCCTCATGGCCGTTTACTGCATTCTCACTTTCATCCTGGACTGGATGGATCGTGTGCCGAAGATCTGGGACCGTCTCACGATTGTTCTGGATGTTCTGGTTCTCTGCATGGTGATGGTGGTCGGCGCAAGCCTCGACGCGGCCCGGTCGATTCAGATTCTGCGCACAACAGTTCTCTACTTCATCTTTGTTTTCTATATTATCAGCGCCGGGCTGGCTCTGTCCTCGACGCGGTTCGTGATCGGTATTTCGATTCTCTGCTCTCTGTCGGCGGCTCTTGTGCTCTTCACGGCTGCAACGTTCGGCGGCGTTAAGCTGACGATGAAAGGAGAGCTTGCACAGCAGCCAGGTTATCTTGCCTGGGGAGCCGAGGTTCTCAAGATCCTGTTCTTATTTGTGTTCGGCGTCATTGTGCGGAGCGTGTTTGTGATCCTTACAGGTCTGCGTGTGCAGGCAGAGGAACAGAAGGCGCGCGTTCTTGAGTCTCACGAGCAGATCACGCGCCAGCAGCAGAAGATGGTCGTTCAGGCGCAGACACTGCGTAACTCTGCGTCGCTGATTCGCGGAGTCCTGACCGATTTCAATCAGAGACTGGAAAGTCAGGCAAGCGCTGTCCAGGAAATCTCCGCGACGATGGAGCAATTCACAGCATCGATCGAACACTCCACTGAGTCTGTGCGCACGCAATACGCGAAAATTGACTCCATGAACACGGAAAGCGCGGCTCTCGAGAAGATTGCGCACGAAGTCGAAGGATCAAGCCGCTCGCTGACGGAAAGCATGGAGATCGCCCGCACGACCGGCGCAAGCGTTACATCAACCGTTGATCAGCTTTCCGGGCTTCTTCGCAGCATTGAGGAATCGTTCAGCCGCGTGAGCGAAGTGAATCAAATCATGGCGGAAATTGCGGACCGCACGAATCTGCTCGCCCTGAATGCGTCGATTGAAGCTGCGCGCGCGGGCGAACTCGGGCGCGGTTTTGCGATCGTTGCCCAGGAAGTGGGCAAGCTCGCCGATACGAGCGCGCAGAATGCGGGCACAATTGAACAGATTATTTCAGAAAGCGCGCGTTTGATCGAAAACGGCCGGAATTTCGCGGAACAGGCAAACGACATGGTGCGGGAGCAGGACCGCGGTCTTCTGAATATTTCCGGAAGCTTTGAGGATCTGTCCGGCAACATCCGCGAACAAGCCCGCATCATCCAGAGCATGGTAACATCGCTCAAAGAGCTGAAGACTCTTTCGTCCGAGATCGAGCGCATTTCGCGCGAGCAGCGCGAAGGAAGCGTCGCGACGTCGCAGGCGCTCGCATCGATCGAAGCGCATCTTTCCGGTCAGGTTCAGAGAGCGCGCGATCTCGAAGACAGCATTGCTGACATTGAGACGGGCGCAAAAGCGCTCGACCGCTAGTCCTTCGCGGATCCCGCCCGTCCTTACTTCAAATGCTTCACGAGAAACGCAACGATGTAGACGTTGCCGATCGTCAGGCCGATCGAAACCGCAAAGATCGTCCAGAAAAGATGCAGCACGCGGTTCTGATAGAAGGCCTTAAAGATATCCAGGGCTTTCTCTGAGATCAGCGCCATATCTTCGAACGCTTCGACGTTTGGTTTTCTGAGCCATACTTCGGTGAGCGCCGAGAACATCCACACGCGCGAGCCGGGGATGAATACAGAGAACGGAGCAATGAGCGCCGTGACGAGAATCGTGAGCGGATGCGCAAGCGCAAAGAGCGCCCCGAGCCCTGCCCCGAGTCCGCGGCCCAGAAACCAGGCGATGGTCGCATCGCGGATGACCTCTTCGGAAGATCCCACGAGACGCCAGCCCACGACCGCGAGAACGCCGGCGATCGAAAGCCAGATCGCCGCGGTCTTAATGGGATTTGCGGGCGGCACTACTTCGAGATCCTTCAGTACTACAGAGCGATCATGCTCGAGCGCGTCGCGAATGCCCGGAAGATGGCCGGCCCCGACGACCGCCAGGACAGTCTTTCCTTTCGCGTCTTTTGCAGCGTGTCGAATCTTCTCTGCGAGGTAGAGGTCCCGCTCGCCGATGAATACGTCCTTGATGGACTCATACTGCGGCGGAAGGGATTTGAAAAGATCGGCGAGGGCATCTTCGCCTTTCAGCTTCTCGAGTTCTTCAGGCGAAACGTCTTCGCGCGAAAACAACGAGCCAATCAGCTGAGATACGATCGCATATTTGCTGAAGAATCCGACCTTGCGCCACGCGCGGGTGAGCGTGATGCTGACCGGCCGATCTGCCAGGACGAGTTTTTTGCCCGCAGATTCTGTGAGCTGAACGGCTGTGATCATTTCCTGGCCCGGCTTAACCTTGTTTTCTGCGCCCAGCTTCTTCTGGTAGGTAGCAAGGATTAGAGAGGAGAAGAGCAGCCCCATCTTCTTTTCACGGATGACCCGGGCCAGATCCAGCTTCCTCCACCGGTCCGGATCGAGCATTGCATCGTAGCGCGGGCGGCAGAGTTCCACGCAGACCGTTTCGGGATCGAAATCCGAAATCGCCTTTTCGACGTCTGCGATGGACTCGGGCGATACGTGCGCAGTCCCTAGAATCACGACTTTCGTTTTGCCGTCTTCGAGCACAGCGACTGGCCCGGAATAACCGGATTTTTTATGTTGAACGGATTTCACCCGAACAGAATTTCTACAATGGCTGGCCTGCTCCAGTGAAATTTACGGCGGGGAACGTGCTTGGATAATATCAAGGGACGTGTGATACACGTCGGCGTTGCCGAATGGAAAACCGGCAAAGCGCCCGACGGCTTGAGAACCACTCTCGGCAGCTGCGTGGGAATCGCGCTGTACTGCGGGGAAAAGAAGATCGGCGGGATTGCGCACCTCGTGGAAGTGCAGGTCTCCCCCGACCTCACC
>CAZUJO010000288.1:0-5307 GCA_964619995.1 uncultured Leptospiraceae bacterium | reverse complement strand
AACGCGCGTCTTACAGGTATTTCACGAGAAGCTCAATGAGCTTTCGAACGCCCGGCGTATACGGCGGGTAAAGCAGCTTCATCGGCGCGAAGCGGTGATGCCGGAGAACGGCCCGTTCATGCGAAAAGGCCCGGAATCCAAAGAATCCGTGCGAATTTCCGCTGCCGCTGAAATTGACCCCTCCAAATGGCAGGTTCGGATGCAGGAAGTGGATCAATGTCTCGTTGATGCACGTTCCGCCTGCGGTCGTTTCGGACAGAATGTACTGAACATGGCGTTCACTCTTGCTGAAGAAGTAAAGCGCGAGCGGCTTATCAAGCCGGTTGATGATGGACAGACCTTCTTCGAGCGAAGAGATGGGGATCACGGGCAGCACCGGCCCGAAGATTTCTTCCTGCATCACGGGCGCTGTGATTGGAACGTTTGATAGAAGCGTGGGCGCGAGATACTGCTCCGAAGCGTCCGTGACGCCGCCAAACTCTAGCTTTGCTCCCTGAGCCACGCTCTTTTGAACGAGTTCCGTCAGCCTCATATGATGGCGGCCGCTGATGATCCGCGCGTAATGGGGACTTCTCTTGCGTTCCTCTTCCGTGTCGCCGTAGTATGATGCCACAGTTTTACGCATTCCTTCAATGAATTCCGCATAACGGTCTCTGTGAACGAGCGCGTAGTCGGGCGCGATGCAGGTCTGACCGTTGTTCATGAACTTTCCCCATGCGATCTTTTTGACCGCATCGTCCATATTCACCGCGCGGTCCACGATGACAGGGGATTTACCGCCGAGCTCAAGGGTCACCGTGGAGAGATGCTTGGCCGCGGCGGCCTGCACGACCCGTCCAACGGCCGGGCTGCCCGTAAAGAAGATGTGGTGAAACGGCTTTTCAAGAAGAAGGGCTGCGACGTCTTTGTCGCCTTCGAATACGGCTACTTCCTTTTCTTCGAAAAGCTCATTCACCATCTTCTTGATCACGGCAGTTGTGGCGGGCGTGAACTCGGATGGTTTCAGCATTATGCAGTTGCCCGCAGCAATCGCAGAGACAAGCGGACCGACGGTGAGGTTGAAGGGAAAATTCCAGGGCGCAAGAATCAGCACAACGCCGCGGGGTTCAAACTGGATCCAGCTGCTCGTAGTCATAAAGGCGAGAGAGCCGGGCACGCGCCGCGGCTTCATCCACCGGCGCAGGTGCGACGCTGCATGTTTGATTTCAGATGTGGCGGCGAGAATTTCCGATAGATCCGTTTCTGCTTCGGGTTTGCGAAAGTCCGCGCGCAGCGCCGCGTGAATTTCCTCGCGGTGCGAGTATATCCATGCGAGCATCTTTTTCAATTTCGCAATGCGCTGCTTTGCGGTGGTGCGAGCCACGTGGGGCCGGTTTTCAAGCTGTGCCGCAAAGACCGCGTCTATGCGCTCTCTGGCCTTTTCGAGTTCAGGATTCGGACGAGCGGCCGCAAAGAGATCAGAGATCCAGTTGAAAAGTCCAAGCATGCCCGATCCGAGCATGCGCTCGGACGGGCACAACCGTAAATTCGGGAATTACCGGTTTTTGCCGGCCGGAGTCATCGATAAACTTCCGCGCCGGCCTTTCGGAATTCATCGGATTTCTCTTTCATTCCTGCCTCGACTGCTTCCGTCGTCTCAAGACCGTTCTCTACCGCATAACGTCGCACATCTTCTGTGATCTTCATCGAACAGAATTTTGGACCGCACATACTGCAGAAATGCGCGCTTTTGGCATTTTCTGCGGGCAGGGTTTCATCGTGAAACGCAAGCGCCGTGGCTGGATCGAGCGATAGATTGAACTGATCTTTCCAGCGGAATTCAAAGCGGGCTTTGGAAAGGGCATTGTCCCGAATCTGCGCGCCTGGATGGCCTTTTGCAAGATCAGCGGCATGCGCAGCAATTCTGTAGGCAATCACGCCGTCGCGCACGTCTTTCTTGTCCGGAAGTCCGAGGTGCTCTTTCGGAGTCACATAGCAGAGCATGGCGCATCCGTACCAGCCGATCATCGCAGCGCCGATCGCGCTTGTGATATGATCGTAGCCGGGCGCCACATCCGTGGTCAATGGACCGAGCGTATAGAACGGCGCTTCATCGCAGTGCTTCAGCTGCTGGTCCATGTTCTCCTTGATCATGTGCATGGGAATATGACCGGGCCCTTCGATCATGACCTGCACATCATGTTTCCACGCAATCTTCGTGAGTTCTCCGAGCGTTTCGAGTTCGCCGAACTGCGCGGCGTCATTCGCGTCCGCGATCGAGCCAGGACGCAGGCCGTCTCCGAGGGAGAAGCTGACGTCATACGCCTTCATGATTTCGCAGATTTCCTCAAAGTGCGTGTAGAGGAAGTTTTCGCGGTGGTGCGACAGACACCATTTCGCGAGAATCGATCCGCCGCGGCTGACGATCCCCGTCATGCGATTTGCCGTAAGAGGAATGTAGCGCAGAAGAACGCCTGCATGGATTGTGAAATAGTCCACACCCTGTTCCGCCTGTGCGATGAGCACGTCGCGGTAGAGTTCCCAGGTGAGGTCCTCTGCAACTCCGCCTACTCTTTCGAGCGCTTCATAGATCGGGACTGTGCCGATTGGAACCGGAGAATTCCGGATGATCCATTCGCGCGTCTGGTGAATGTTCTTTCCGGTTGAAAGATCCATCACGGTGTCTGCTCCGCATTGAATGGACCAGACCATCTTCTCGACTTCTTCTTCAATGCTCGAGGCAACCGCGCTCGTTCCAATGTTTGAATTGATTTTCACAAGAAAGTTGCGCCCGATGATCATCGGTTCGAGTTCTACGTGATTGATGTTCGCCGGTATGATGGCGCGCCCGCGGGCCACCTCGTCGCGAACGAACTCGGGCGTGATCTCCGCCGGAACGGATGCGCCGAAAGACTGACCGGGATGCTGCGAAATGATCTTCGCAAGACCGGGATGGTTTCCATTTTCGCGCAGCAACGCCCGCGTTGTGTTTTCGCGGATGGCGATGTATTCCATTTCGCGCGTGATGATTCCTTTTCGCGCGTAGTGCATCTGGCTGACGTTCGATCCCTGTTTTGCTTTTCGCTTTTCGCGGCGCCCCGGAAATTCAGGCACATCGGAGGAGAGGGCAGGCGCGGTCGTCTTCCGGACTGCTTCCGTATCCCCGCGCTCCAGAACCCAGTCAAGGCGCGGCGCGGGATGCCCGTCTGCAATGCGCGGAGGTTCAACGCCCCAGGCGCCGGATGTTTCGTAAAGCAGGATGGACGGATTCTGCTCTTCGCCGCGGGCGGTGCGGGTGGGCGATTGATCGATCCGAAGAAACGGCACGCGCAGATCCGGGTAAATGCTGCCCGGGATGTTCACGCGAGAGAAGGCGGGATTGTCGTTCGAGCGCGGGCCTGAAATATTTTGTTTGATCTCTGACTGCATGTTGGAAAGTTTCTCCGGGCGGCAGTTCTCGGGAAATTTTGCCGCAGAATTACTCCTACAGAAAAACCAGGAAGGAATTTATGTCACGAAAAAAAATAGCGATGATCGGAGCAGGGCAGATCGGCGGGAACCTGGCTCTTCTCGCGGCCCAGCGTGAACTCGGAGACGTTGTTCTCTTTGACGTAGTAGAAGGCGTGCCCCAGGGCAAAGCCCTCGATCTTTATGAATCCACGCCCGTAGAAGGCTGCAACAGCGTTCTGACCGGCACAAACTCCTACGCCGACATCGCGGGCGCTGACATCTGCATCGTAACCGCTGGCCTGCCGCGCAAGCCCGGAATGAGCCGGGATGACCTGGTCAATACGAACACAAAGATCGTAAAGAGCGTGGCAGAAGGCATCAAGCAGTACGCGCCGAACGCATTCGTAATCGTGATCACCAACCCGCTCGACGCGATGGTTCATGTAATGAAGAAAGTGACCGGATTCCCCAAGAACCGCGTCATCGGCATGGCCGGCGTTCTCGATTCCGCCCGCTTTCGCACATTCATTTCCATGGAAACCGGCGTGTCTGTAGAAGACATCACAGCCTTCGTACTCGGCGGCCACGGGGACACAATGGTTCCGCTTCCTCGCTATTCAACCATTGCAGGCATTCCTCTTCCGGAATACCCTGGAATGACGGCTGAAAAGATCGAAGCCATGGTAAAGCGCACGGCAAACGGCGGCGGAGAGATCGTAAACCTCCTGAAAACCGGTTCTGCATTCTACGCGCCGGCCTCTTCTGCGATTGCAATGGCCGAGTCCATCCTCCGCGACCAGAAGCGCGTATTCCCCTGCGCCGTACTCTGCGAAGGCGAATACGGTCACAATGGAATCTTCATGGGAGTTCCCGTGGTAATCGGATCCGGCGGCGTTGAACGAATCATCGAAATCAAGCTGACCGCAGAAGAAAAGGCCGCCCTCGATAAGTCTGCTGCCGCAGTAAAAGAGCTCATGGCTGTTGTGGACGGTTCTGGTCTTCTGTAAGTTTTTCCTTCAGTTCATCGTGACGGCGAAGCTGCTCATGCATCACTTCGCCGTCTTCTCTCTCCCGCAGCAACGCCTCTCTTTCCGCAGATAGAATCGCACGCTCTTCGTCCGTAACGTCCATTCCCTCAAGCCGTTCACGCTCCCGCCTTACAAATGCTAGTCGGACCGGGAGTTCCGGGACGATTCCCGGTTCCCGGTAGGCGAGGGTGTAATCTGTCTCGATATCAATGACGGGAAAGATCAACCAGGCGGCATGCATGTCGCCTGGCTTGAGAACCGGGTCCGCCCAGGGTTTGAATGCGGCTATGCGCGATTTCTTTTGTTCGGATTTTTCTTCTTCGGATGCTGTATCTTCCTCCGGTTCTTTGAGGTAGTCAGGCAGGGGAAGTTCAAGCTGTTCTATGGATTTCGCGCCGAACATCCATCGATAGTCAATCAGGTCCCGGTGCGCGCAGCATTTCTCGAAATCAGCATACGAAATCTGTTCTATGACTTCATTTCCATGCTTGAGCACGAAGCGGCTGAAATCAATCCTCAGCTCGTCGGGAGAGGCCGATCCATTGCGCTCTTTGAAGATGATGACGCGAAACGGCTGCACCAGCATTTCGCCGGCGCTCCGGCGTCCCGCCATACGAAGCGCTGCGTCTTCGAGCAGATTGCGCGGTCCTGTCATGACGCTGATTTTCAGATCCTTCGTGCGGGCAGTCGCGTGAAGCACTTCATTTCGGTGCATGGGCGTGAGCTTCCAGTCTGCGCCGGCGCTGGAACGCATTTCATAAACGAACATAGTTTCCGGACGGCAGGCCGGAAGAATGCAGACGCATGCGGCCGCAAGCGAGGCGTACGCGGCAAGGAGCGGTCCTGGCCG
>CAZUJO010000287.1:0-5336 GCA_964619995.1 uncultured Leptospiraceae bacterium | reverse complement strand
GCTCTACACATATCCGAACTGCTACATGTTCTTTGGGGATGCAAAGGATGCGCTGAGTCGGCTGGTGTCAGAAATGAAGTCGGGCGGGTTTCACTGAGAAACCGCCGGAGTCTCGCGTAACACTTGTAAGGCGGGCACAGGCCCGCCTTTTTTGTTTCTACTCGTCGTCAATACGGAACGGACTGAAGTTGGTGTCGCGATCGAAGAAGTCTTCGTGTTCACGCTTCTTCAGGAAGCTCACCGCCGCATAGGTGAAGGGGGTCATGACCGCCTCCCAGCCCACTTTCAGGAAGAAGTTTGAGATCATTACCTTCTGCACAAGAGCCGGCTCCCAGACGCCCAGGAAGGCTCCGGGGTAAAAGATCAGGGAATCCACGGCCTGACCTGCAATCGTAGAACCAATCGTGCGCGTCCACAACGCCCGCCCTTCCGTCCATACTTTCATTTTCGCGAGAACGAATGAGTTCACGAATTCGCCTGCCCAGAAGGCCGTGAGGCTCGCGAGAACGATTCGCCATGTGGACCCGAAAACTGTTTCGTAGGCCGCCTGGTGGGGCCACCCAGGTGCAGCCGGCATAGCAAGGACGGCCCAGCTCATGAAGCTGGCAAAGAACAGCGCTCCGAAGCCAGCCCAGACAACGCGCCGAGCTCTGGCGTACCCATAGACCTCGGTCAGGATGTCTCCGAATATGTAGCTGAATGGAAAGAACAGGACAGCCGACCCGAACGAGAATGGGCCGATCTGGAGGCCGCCAACAGTGAACGCAGGGAACTCGGAGACTTTCGAAACGCCGATCAAGCTGGAACAGAGCAGTACGGCGACGAAGGCCCCCATGACAAGGTCATAGTAGCGATAAGGTTTGTGGTCGTGCATGATTGCCTCAGCGATAAATAAGCGATAGAGTCTTCAGGAGGCGCCAGTCTGTGTCCATGGAATAGTAGGTCAGTTTGGCGACCCGGCCTCGGGCATCGTACTCATACCGACAGAGTTCGCGCTTATCCACCTGGATGCGCTCCCGTTCAATGATTCGTTTCTGCGCATCGTATCGGTACTGAATCTGGCCGAATGGATGTCCGTCCTGCTGGATGAAGACGAGGGCCTCCAGGCGCTTGTCGGCCTCGCTGTATTTCATGATGAATTTGTCCGTCGCTCCGCCAGAGGTTTCGTCTCCGCTCGTGATGCGGCCCGCCTGCACTGCATAGGTGCGTTCCAATTCCAGCTGGTTGGCAGCATCGTACACGCGCATGGCCACGAGGTCTTTGTCCTTATACTGAAACTCCGTCCGGCTGAGTTGCTTTCCGGTCTTGTCGAAGCGAAGTTCCGAAGTGAGCAGTCCATTCGTCCGGCGATATTCTGCGTAGCCGAGGGGTTGGCCTTTGCGATCAAAGAAGGATTCGCGGGTGAGTCGGCCAGCGTCATCGTAAGCATAAGTGGCGGATTCGAGGATAGCCCCCTGTGCGTCTCTGGCTTCCATCGAGGAAGGTCCCCCCGGGCCGCCTACCAGCACAAAAGGATCGAGTGGATGGTGTCGGCCGGGTTGATAGGCGGCGAGGATTCCCGGAATCAGGAGGACGGCGAGCAGGTAGCGTTTCACCTATTATGTATCGGAGAGAGGACAGGGGAGTTGACCGAAAAGATATCAACCGGAGAGTTACGCGATGGCGATTCTCGACGATCTGGTATCCCGCGGATTGGTGATTTCGGAGCGAATCAAAGAAGAGTTCGAATGGGGCCAGGTGGAGGATTATGTCGGATTTCTCCACGCAGAGAATGAGCGAGGTGGATTCTTCTCAAGAGGCGATGCCGATCGGATTCTGGACCGGCATGTGTACGAGAATCTTGTCTTCGTGGATTATGTCGCTTCAAAGTGCAGTGTTTCACGTGAAACCAGTGTGGCCGATGCGGGGACGGGCCCCGGCCTCCCTGGCTTTCTTTTCGCCTGCCTCAAGAATCGGCCCCGCGTTGCTTTGATTGATTCGTCTCGCAGACGGCTCTCCCTGCTCGAGGACTACCGGGCCAGCCGTGAACCGCGCAGCGAGGGACGAGTCGATTTCATCTACGGGCGTATCGAGGACTTGCGCCTCCAGTTTGACGTAGTAGTTGCGCGCGCTTTGATTCCGTTCCCTTACAACGCCGAGCTCTGCTCCCGGCTCGTGCGGCTGGGAGGCTTTCTGGCCCTCTCCGGCTCCCGATTCTCCGACGCCCGCGTCTCCCATCTGGGTTTTGTTTCACGTGAAACTTATGTCCCATCAGAACTTTCCTTTCTGGGCGCGCGTTCCTTCCTCCTTCTACAGAAGACTACGAAACAGGATAGCCGGTACCCTCGTCCCTGGAAAACCATCCAACAGGAAATGAAGCAATGGAAAGAATCTACGCTGTAGCGAATCAGAAAGGCGGGGTTGGCAAAACCACAACCGCTGTGAACCTCGGGGGGTACCTTGCCCGGATGGGACATAACACTCTCCTTGTGGACATGGACCCCCAGGGGAATGCCTCATCCGGCCTCGGCGTTGATGTTCGCGATCTCCAGAAGTCCGTCTACCGCATGCTCATCGGCGAGCTCTCTGCTTCCGAAATCCTCGTGCAAACGCACGTAAAAGGTCTCTCGCTCCTTCCCTCCAACACGGATCTCGCCGGTATTGAACCCGATTTGCTCCAGGCTGAGAACCGCGAGTACGTGCTCAAGCGAGCTCTCGACCAGCTCAAGACCCGTTATGAGATCGTCTTGATCGACTGCCCGCCGAACCTCGGGATCCTCACCCTGAACGCACTCTGCGCTGCCAATCGCGTGTTGATTCCCCTTCAGACAGAATACTACGCCCTTGAAGGGCTGGCGCAACTTCTCGATGCTATCTCGCGCGTTCAAAAGAACTTCAACCCATCTCTCGTTCTCGACGGTGTAGTCCTCACAATGTACGATGCCCGAACGACGATGTCCCAGCAGGTTGTCGAAGATGTGCGTGCACATTTTGCGGACCGGGTATACTCTGCCGTCATCCCCCGGAATGTGAAGCTGTCCGAAGCACCCTCGTTCGGGCAGTTCATCGGGGAATATGCCCCGGATTCAACGGGCGCAGGAGCCTACGAGGCTCTGGCGCAGGAGGTATTTGCACGTGGCTAAACGAGTATTAGGAAGGGGTCTCTCCAACCTTCTCCCGGGCGAATCCGGCATTCAGATCCAGACCAATCCTGACTATCAGGAACTCGATATCAACCTTGTGGTTCCCTCCCCGGACCAGCCCCGCAAAATCTTCAATCCCGATGACATCCGGGAGCTCGCTCAGACCCTTCATACGGTCGGACTCATCGAGCCCATCGTCGTTCGCAAAGCACAAGATCACTATGAGATCATTTCCGGCGAACGACGCTACCGAGCCTGCAAGCTGGCCGGCTTCAAAAAGATTCCCGCCGTCATTAAACAGGTCGATGACATCCGCGCCCTCGAAATGGGTCTCATCGAAAACATCCAGCGGGAAGATCTCAATCCCATCGAAGAGGCGCGTGCGTATGAGGTCTGGATGTCGCGCACCGGCGACAAGCCGTCCGATCTCGCCGACCGCGTCGGAAAGGACCGCACTACGATCACCAACCTGACCCGCCTGTTGAAGCTCCCGGAAGAGATTCAGAAGATGATCGAAAAGAAGCTGATCTCCGCCGGACAGGCCAGGCCGCTCCTTGCCATCGCAGACCGTCGTGTCTCGGTGAAACTCGCCGACCGCATCACCCGCGAGAACTGGTCCGCACGCAAGGTCGAAGACGAAGTCGCTCGCCTTCAGAATACTGCCGATGCTCCCAGAACCCCGGCAGCCAGGGCCGCGGCAAAAGACCCCAACCTGAAGAGCGTAGAAGCGAAGCTCCGCACAAAGCTCGGCGCTAAGATTTCCCTGAGCCATAAGCGCAACGGCGCGGGCAAGCTCACAGTTTTCTACGGCAACCTGGAAGACCTCGACCGGATCCTGCACGCCATGGGCATCAAGCTCTAACAATCCCCTGGCGGCAGACGGACCCCTTCTATCCGATGTGCTCGTGCGAGTGAAGGTGGTTCATGCAGTACTCGTGGTCTGCACACTGAACGCAAAACCTGAATTCTATTTCTGGATCGTCCAGTTCCGTTACGCCGCATACCGTGCACCTGTGAATCGCCTGAGCGGGTCCGGCCGACCGCGAAATCCGCGTTCTCGTCCCGGGTCTCCGCCTCAAATGCTCACGCCCAAAGAATACAAGGAAGTTCAAGAACGATACCAGCGGTCCCACGACCGCCCATCCGCTCCCTTCGATTGCTGCAGTTGCGATTGCCTCCATCACTATGATGGCGATCGCAATCCAGGCCAGCCACTTGATCTTCACCGGAAGGACAAAGAAAACGTAGAGCTCCATATCGGGGGCGATATACGCCACCGCAAAGAATACAGAGTAGTAGATGTAAAGGGCCGTCACTCCTGGCACGAGAACACCCGCAATCGTCGCCAGGATCATCCCCGAGAACATATAGAGATTGTATCGTACGCGGCCGAGCTCCTGTTCGAGGATCGCGCCCAGAAACCAGTACACGTACAGCGACAGCAAAAGAGCTCCCCAGCGTCCCCCGAAAATGGACCCGCCTGCATCAATGCGAAACGGGAAAAAGAGTATATCCCACGGGTGGGAAAGCACACTGGGACCCAGGATCCCCACAGAGCTGCCCGTAAGAAGCGCATAGCCGCTCACGAGCCCGGAGATCACAACGAGATAAATAGTTAAGTTTTCTATAGCAAATCGATCTATGAAGCGCTTCAACAAAGACATCACGCACGGGCCGCGGCCGACGGGTCAATTGCAAAAGCCCTCCTTCCTGGTCTCGCTGCGCACCGTCTACCTCCTGGAGGCAACCCTCGAATGGCGCAACCGCGGACGCACTCTGGCCGTTACGGCTTTCGCCGTCGTCCTTTCCGTTATCTACCACTACGCTATGGACGCAGCCTTCGCGCGGGCCTCACACAACCTGATGGGCTCCGCACTCACCACGCTCTTCTTCGCGTCGATTCTCCTGACCGGCTGGAGCTCCGATGTCGCAGATGCCGCCGCGTTCCGCATTCTCTCCCTGGCCCCCCTGGATCCCGGTGCCGTCTTTGTCGGGCGCTCCCTCGCCCGCTGGTTGAACCTCGCCATCCTCACGCTCGTCTATGTGCCCGCGAATCACATCCTCCTGACCGGGCAACCACCCGTCCTGTCTTCGTTCGCAGCTGAGTGTCTTCTTCTGGTGAACACCGCTCTCAGTCTCGTTAGCCTGGGTACTCTCTTTAATTCAATGCTCTCTACCCGCGCGCGAGGTATCCTTCTGCCCGTGCTTCTTCTC
>CAZUJO010000286.1:2762-5340 GCA_964619995.1 uncultured Leptospiraceae bacterium | reverse complement strand
CCAGAGTGATCACTTCAAGACCGCCTGTAGCGCCTACAGATTCAGACTGCGGTGTGGCAGGCTGACCGGGCTGAGCCGGCTGCGTGGCCGGTTGCCCCGGCTGGGCGGGCTGTGCTGGCGGCTGAGCTTGAGCCCATACCTGTCCTGTAATCATCAATGATGCAAAGATAGCGAGGAATCCGCCTTTTCTAACATCCATGTCTATTCTCCTCTTCTCGGGTCGAACCATTAGTCAGTATCGGTTCTTCGAAAAAGAAACTTTTACGCCCGTCGTGCTAGAATTCGTGTTTTTTATCCGAGCCGTCCAGATTTTTTCGGCCCTGTACGATTTTCGGGCAAAGGAAGGCGAACATTGAAAGAAGCAGCATATATTCTAGAGGGCCGTCGCCTTCCAGTAGGCAGTTTTCTCGGGTCACTCAAGGGTTTTGGACCGGTCGAGCTGGGGGTCCTGGCCGCAAAGGCCGCTCTGTCGGCTGGTGGAGTCGATCCGGCGAAGGTTTCATCCCTGATTTGCGGCAATGTGGTGCCCACGGGCCCCGAATCGCTCTATCTGGCGCGGCACATCGCCCTGAAATCGGGGCTGCCGGTCGATTCTTCGGCCCTGAACGTGAATCGACTCTGCGGGAGCGGACTTGAGGCCGTGGCCCAGGCGGCCTGGAACATTGCGTCGGGCGAAGACCTGAGCCTCGCCCTCGGGGTGGAGAGCATGAGTCAGGCCCCCTACCTGGCGGCCGGCGTGCGGACGGGGATTCGCTATGGCGACGGGAAGCTGATCGACCTGCTCTCAAGCGCCCTGACGGACCCGTACATCGGACAGGCGATGGGTCGCACGGCAGAGACCCTCGCCCAGGAGTATTCGATTTCGCGCAAGGACCAGGATGACTGGGCGCTGACTTCCCAGACGCGCGCCGAGCAGGCGCAGAAGTCGGGCAAGCTCAGCGACGAAATCACTCCGGTTGATGTGCGTGAGGGCAAAGAGACAAAGAGCTTCGCCCGCGATGAATTTGTGCGCGGGGAATCGGCCGGCGCAAAGCTCGCGTCGCTCCCGGCGGTGTTTCTTGAAAATGGAACCGTTACGGCAGGAAATGCGTCCGGCATCAATGACGGCGCCTCTGCGGTAATTGTCTGCTCGGAACGTTATCTGCAATCGTCGGGCAAAAAACCTCTGGCGCGCATTCTCGGCTGGGCTTCACGCGGATGTCCGCCTGAAAAGATGGGCATTGGACCAGTGCATGCCATTCCTGCAGCGCTCGCTCAGGCGGGGCTCTCCCAGGACAAGATTCAACTGTGGGAAATCAATGAAGCATTTGCGGCCCAGTTCCTCGCTGTTGCAAAGGCGCTGCAGTTGAATCCGGAAATCACAAACGTCAATGGGGGAGCTGTAGCAATCGGTCATCCGCTTGGAGCTTCGGGCAATCGAATCCTCCTGGGCCTTGTGAAAGAACTGAAGCGGCGCGGATTGAAATACGGGTGCGCATCTCTCTGCATCGGAGGCGGTCAGGGAATTGCGATGGTTGTAGAAGCGGTCTAACTTCTTTTTCTGATTGAACTGGCATACCCGCGCCCCGCACTGGGGCATCCAGTATTCGTGAGGAAAGCTTATGATTAAGAATTTGCTTCTTTTGGTTCCGTTCGTATTAGCCGTTGCATGCGGCAAACCAGGCGCGCCGTCCGCTGCGGACTACAAGGCTCAGTCTGACAAAATCAAAGAACAAATGTGCGGCAAAATGGAACAGTGCATGCAGGAAATGATGAAAGGGGTTCCCGAACAAATGCGCCAGATGATGTCGTCCAAATTCAACAAAGAATCGTGCATGGCTCAGGCGTCTGCAGGCGGACCGCAGCAAGAAAAACCGGAGAACTTTACGAAAGAAGATATGGATGCTGCGATTGCATGCGGCAATGCCATGGCAAACGCGAGCTGCGAGGACATCAAGATGCACAAAGTCCCCGGCTGCGAAAAATACATGAACAAGTAAGTCCTACCGGCCGGCCGCAGGGGTCGGTCTTTGTGTTTATTCCCGTTCGCGAGAGGAAACACGAAGACGGCCTCAAGGCCAGACGCTGTAGCTGTCGATGGACGTGACGCACTCCATCAAGGTGTTACCTGTTGTGAGGGACGCCACCGGAGACGGCGTCATGTCGTCGGCGATCTTGATCACCTGAATCATCCCGGTTGCGTTGGACTTGGTTAAGAACAGGAACCGACCGCTTCGATCAAAACAGCCGTTGTCATAGCTGACTCCGCTCATTCCGGAAAACGCATTCACGAACGACAGCGATTTGTCGGGGTTGATCTTGTAGAGACGGATGGTTCCAGGTGTTGTAGAAGGATCGTTCGCATACAGGTAGAGATTGCCGGGGTGAACAAAAACCGTTCCCACCGGACCTGTTATGTTTGAAACGGTCGTCGGCCTTCCCGTGGTCGGATCAATGGTTTGAGCCAGGATGCGATTCTGCGCCGTTGAATGATAATAGATCGCGCTCCCGTCGGAAAGAAAGTTTGCGCGCAGCGGCTCGTCCGCAGCAGAGATATAGACGTTCCCCCGGTAGGACAGCGTACCTCCATTGTTCGTGG